>JBBSUA010000019.1:0-13585 GCA_038235315.1 Pseudomonadales bacterium
AATCTATAGTAAATGGTAATAAATCCAATAAAAAATAGATAATCGTTCATGTTATAAAGGTTTTTTAATAAAAAATAAAGGTAAGAGTTAGGTTTTTTACGAAAATAAAGTCGACTATTAAGCTGGTTCTTTGAGTAGGTATTAAAGGTCATTGCAATACATCAACCACTTTAATAATGAAATGCCAAATACTTAAAGTCATAAAAAAACCGAGCCATAGGCTCAGTTTTTTAGTTTCTAAATACGCGTAGTCCATCTTTAGATTAATGGTACGCCGATACGTTTTGCTACTTCTTCATAACCTTCAATCACATCACCTAATGACTGACGGAAGCGGTCTTTATCTAACTTTTTCTTAGTGGCTTTGTCCCAAATGCGACATCCATCTGGAGAGAACTCATCCCCAAGCACGATACGGTCGTGAAACACACCGAACTCTAGCTTAAAATCTATCAGTATTAAGTCACCTGCATCGAACAGCTCTTTTAGCACATCGTTGACGTGATAAGTCAGCTCTTTCATTTTTGCTAATTGCGCCTCAGTTGCCCACTCAAGTGTCACTGCTAGTGATTCATTGACCATAGGATCACCTAGCGCATCATCTTTATAGAATAGCTCAAAGGTAGGCGGCGTTAGGGCTTGACCTTCCTCTAATCCTAGACGACGTACTAAGCTACCTGCAGCAAAGTTACGCACGACACACTCAACCGGAACCATCTCGAGACGTTTGACCAATACTTCATCGTCCGACAACTGTCTTTCAAAATGGGTCTCGATTCCTGCATCAGCTAGTTTCTGCATAATAAAAGCATTGAAGCGATTGTTCACGACGCCTTTACGTGCCAATTGCTCGATACGTTTGCCATCAAGAGCTGAAGTATCGTCACGAAAATGTAGAATTAAGAAGTCATGTTCTTCTGTTTCATAGACAGATTTGGCTTTGCCTTTATAGAGCAATTTTTGCTTTTGCATGATGGGGTCCTGTTCGCTCAAGCTTGTGTGGTATAAACGGTTATAGAGATCAATTAACGGAGGTTACTGTACTGCGCGTTCGGGCTTTGGCAGTTGATACTGCTTGCCTGACTCGTTTTCAAGTTTGAGTGTATTTTCGCCAAGATTTGGTGTTGGGTATAAGGGTATAAATGCGGCAGCTTCTTGCGCAGCAGGCAACTCTATCGGCGCAAGCTTCTTGCTGTCTTGATAGTCCAAACTGCCATTATCACGTTTACCGAGCAAACCTTTTGCAGTTTGACAGCCACTGAGTACTAAGGTACTCCCTAATACTATAGTTAGCATAGCAGGAAGTATCTTTGAACGGGTTAATGATGCTTTCATCGGGTTATCTCTATTTTGTGTCTTAGAATGAGTAATCGAAGCCATATCAATCTGTGTTTTATGATTTTAATATAGCGTATTTAGTATAATAGCTTTAGCCTTGCTACTATAACGGGTTACTTGTCTGAACTTATAACAAGTTGGCCTTCACTAAAGCCGCATCAATAGTGGCATGATGCTGTTGAGCGAGCCATACTAATGGCAGGCGAATACCATTATCTATCATGCCCATTTTATGCAAGGCATACTTGGCCGGGATAGGGCTTGATTCGATAAATAAATCTTGATGCAAATGCTTAATAACATCATGCGCACGATGAGCGGCGTCAAAGTCGCCACGTAGTGCCGCCGCAAAAGTTGCGCTCATGGCTTGAGGTGCAACGTTAGCGGTGACCGAAATATTCCCTCTACCACCCACTTTCATCAGCTCAAGCGCAGTGCCGTCATCACCTGACAAGACGACCATTCTATCGCCAACTGCTTTTATAAGCAGCTCACCACGAGCAAGAGAACCCGTAGCATCTTTAATGGAGATGATATTATCAATATCAGCCAAACGCTCGACGGTTTCTTGAGCGATATCAACGACGGTACGACCTGGCACGTTATAGAGCATTTGCGGTATGTTGACCGCTTCGGCGATGGCTTTGTAATGTTGATACAAGCCTTCTTGAGGTGGCTTATTGTAATAAGGAGCTACCAGTAACGCACAGTCTGCACCAGCATCAGCAGCCTCTTGGGTTAGCTTGATAGCTTCGGTGGTGTTATTGGCACCCGTTCCTGCAATGACAGGTACGCGACCTTTGACATGCTGGACAAAATAACGAATCACTTCGCTGTGCTCTTGCATAGATAAGGTTGCAGACTCACCAGTGGTGCCAACGGCAACGAGGCAATGAGTACCTTGCTCAATCTGCCAGTCTATGAGGTCTGCCAGACGTTTATAATCGACCTTACCGTCAGGAAGCATGGGCGTTACCAAAGCTACCATTGAGCCTTGAAGTCGGGTTTTGATGTCGTCGTATGCTGTGCTCATAACTGTGCCTTACTGTATTATCCTAGCTTTTATTAAAGCTATCACATGATAAGTCATTTGCAAGAACTTGTGTCTTGCTTGATGTTGATACGGTGCGCTGACTGTTAATTAAAAATAAGCGCTTCAAAAATTGGAGTGCTTAACTCAATATTAACGTCAGCTACTGGACTAAATGTTCGTTAGTGTAGCATATTTTGATTTGCCAGCTCACTAACAATTGGCTATCAGCGGGCGACTATTTAGCGTCATTGAACCTTAAAATAGCTACTTACTCTCACTGCTAGCTCAGAGCTATTGTAGTTTAGCGCAATTACTCTGAACGGATAAAAGACTTTAATGGCTATTAACGAATTACTAACATATCAATAGTTGAGCGATGAGATATCGGGCACTGTCTTCATTAGCGTTATTCGATACGCAGTCCAATGATTGCCGGTATCCCTTGGCGTATGACTTCAATAGTAACCACGCCGTTTTTTGGTAATGCCGAGATAGCAGCAGAAAAATCGGTCACTTTTTTAATCGGTTTTTGATGCAAGTTAGTCACAACATCACCAGCCATTATACCTGAGCGCGCAGCCAATCCTGTTGGATCAACAGCGGTGATCAGTATGCCAGTTTTGCCATCTGTCGCCAGCTCTGCTTGTTCATCGGGCGTTAGATTACGTAAGCGTAAACCCACGCGCACCTCATTGTCCTTTTGATCGCTACCTTGTGCTTGTACATCACTGGGCGCAGGACTGAGCTTACCAGAGACTATCAGCTGCTTACCATCACGCTGTACCTGAGCACGAAAAGTATCTTCAGGCTTCGCACGATTAATCAGATTTAATAGATCTGCTGCACGCATAATCTCAGTATTATTATATTGTAAAATAATATCACCTGTTTTTAGACCTGCCGTTTGCGCGGGCGAGTCTGGCGATACGCGAGTCAGTAGCGCCCCTTGCGGCCGTGCCAGTTTATAGACTTCTGCTAAATTGCGGTCAATATCTTGTGGATAAATACCCAAATAGGCTCGCACTACTTCCCCATTGGTTTTGAGCTGCTCGTAGATATCCATCGCCGCATCAATCGGAATAGAGAACGACAATCCCATATAGCCGCCCGTACCACTGAAGATACGGGAATTTATACCAATGACTTCACCGCGCTGATTGAATAAAGGCCCACCTGAATTGCCAGGATTAAGTGCCACATCGGTTTGAATAAATGGCACGCTGGTCTCACGCGAAAAGCTGCGTGATTTGGCACTGACAATACCCGCAGAAGCAGAATAGTCAAAGCCGAATGGTGAGCCAATTGCCAGCACAGGTTCACCGACTTTGAGCATATTAGAATCGCCAATAGGCAGGGCAGGAAATTCGCTACCAGTAACTTTTAACACTGCCACATCCGAGCGTTCATCGCTACCAATCAAAGTCGCATCTAGCTCGGTTCTATCATTTAGAGTCACCGTGATTTTGTCCGCGCCTTCGATCACGTGATGATTGGTGAGCATATAGCCATTTGAGGTCACAAAGAACGCTGTGCCATAAGCATGTTCAATAGCTGGTGCCGCTGCTCGATCAGGAATTTGTACCCTATCGCCAAAGAACTGCCGTAAGAGCTCAGCAGTCTGCGCTTTGGCAAGCTCTTCTTGACTAACGGTTTTGGTGACGTTTACCCGTGCTACTCCGGGAGTAACTTGCTGCACGAGTTCAGAGAAGTCTGCAGTTGTCACCGCGGCTTGCGCACTTGGAATCATCGTTATACTCGTGGCGGTAGCTAATACCGTACTTACCGCTACTGCTAGTAGACTACGTTGTAGCCAACGCTGTATATCGCGAGCGCTTGGTTGACCCTGCATATTATCCCCCTCAATTATTAATAGTCGTATCAGTTTACACTGACTTAATTGCTAAGGTGTTAATTTATATCGTAGTATCATTATTTCGTATTCTATTACGTTGCAATACCTTTAAGTATGACACTGTCACTTCATATAGTGGTCACCTTATATAACGGTCACTTCGTATAAATCATAATTCGGTTTCGATAATCAAGGCCAACGTATACACGCTCCTATCACCGTCTATCAGCCGTGCCTAACACAAGTAAAATAAAATCATGGTATGATAACAAGCCCAATAATTTGAATTATAAATAAAATTTAACCTGAAAATTATAGGGTCATAAACGTACAACGTTAGCAATACTTTCTCTAGCCAGCTAGCATTAACAGCTGTCTTTTACCTTCGTCTATAGCGGATTATTTATAATCGTCCCTAGGCATCTTTTTTTATTACTATTCAGCTTACTATCATTAGTACCTATAGTCGTGTTTACCTATAGTTAATTCAGAATAAAAGAAAGTCGTTTATAACACTGTGTGCTTTTTAAATGGGATCGATTATGTAACTATATGGCATAGCGTGAATACTCTGTTAAATAATGGCTAATCAAACGGTTATCACGGTTTGATTAGCCATTATCTACAGCAGGACTCAGAGTCTACCTACTGCCTATCGCTACACACTGTCAAACCATAAGCAGACTTTAATATATGTGAAGTATGAAAAGATTATAAAAGGATTAATTTATGGATACCGCCCTATTACTATCCGGCGTGGTTGGGATTGGCATTGCTGCCCAATGGCTGGCTTGGTATTTAAAGCAACCATCCATTTTGTTTTTATTATTAATTGGTATTATTGTTGGACCGGTACTGGGCGTTTTTGATCCTGACTTAGTGTTAGGTGAGTTGATGTTCCCATTTATCTCTTTGGGCGTCGCGATTATTTTATTTGAAGGGTCATTAACTCTAGAATTCGATGAGATCAAACAGCACGGTACAGTAGTACAAATGCTGGTATCGGTCGGGGTAATTATCACGATCGCTATTGTAGCGCTATCAACTTATCTATTATTCGATGTTGACCCCTTGATTGCTTTACTATTCGGCTCGCTAGTTTGCGTGACTGGACCGACGGTGATTATGCCGCTACTACGTAGTGTGCGACCCAACAAAACGATATCCAATATTCTAAAATGGGAAGGGATTATCATTGACCCTATCGGCGCAATTGCGGTGGTATTGGTTTATGAATATATCATCTCAGGTGGCGAAGCCAGTAGTATTTTGCTATTTGCAAAAATTGTCGTACTAGCCACCGCATTGGGTATGGCTGGGGCTTGGGTACTCGCGTTCTTAATGCGCAAGCACATGATTCCTGAGTTTTTGCGTAATGTCTTTACCCTCTCCTTCGTACTCCTACTGTTTTCGGTATCCAACCATCTAGAACACGAATCTGGTCTATTAACGGTCACTGTGCTTGGGGTTGCGCTAGCTAACTGGCCAAAATTCCCACGTGATACAATTTTGGAATTTAACGAGTCACTAACGCTGTTATTAGTCTCAGTATTGTTTATCATTCTTGCTGCCCGTGTTGAACTGGCGAGCTTGATTAGCGTTGGCTTTGCAGGCTTAGTATTATTAGCGATAGTGATGTTTATTGCTCGTCCACTATCTGTTTGGGCATCCTCTATTGGCTCGAACCTGAAGACCAGTGAAAAGCTCATGATCAGTTGGATTGGTCCACGTGGTATCGTTGCTGCTGCTATCTCTTCACTATTTGCTATTCGCTTGCAAGAGTATGATATTCAAGGCGTCGAGCTACTGGTACCGCTAGTATTTATGGTGATTATTGGTACGGTTATGATTCAGGGCTTAGGTGCCAAAGTTATTGGCAACCTGCTGGGCGTACGAGAACCTGAAACCAACGGCATATTAGTCGTCGGATCCAACCCTGTGGCACTAATGGTCGCAACTTCCCTAAAGGAGCAAGGATTCGATGTGATCGTCGCTCATAACAACTATACCAATATTGCCGGTGCTCGTATGAGTGGACTGCGGACTTATTTTGGTAACCCGATCTCAGATCATGCCGACCATCATCTTGACCTTATCGGTATTGGTCATCTGTTTGCGATGAGCATGGATAAAGAGATGAATACCTTGTCAGAGATTCATTATCGCCATGAATTCGGTGAGCGGAGACTATATCGCCTCAAATTCAGTGATGAAAAAGTCAGAAGTGAGCGCGATGACAAGCAGTCAAATTTCCACTCTCAGTGGTTGTTTGGCAAGGATGTGACCTATACCAAGCTTGCCAGTATGCTATCAAGAAAAGCACGGATCAAGATTACTAATATTACCGACAGCTATAGCTTTGAGCAGTACAAAGCCGATAATAAGCAGTTCGTGCCACTGTATACGATAGATAAAGAAGGCAAGCTCAACGTCATTACGGACAAGTTCGACGGTAGTGTACCGCGTGATCGCAAGCTGATTGCGTTGGTCATTGAAGATGAAATACAACCAAAACCTGTTGATGTCACCGCGAAGCAAGAACAGGCTCGTGTCAATGCCGACGCTCATTTTGAGGCCAACTCTAAAGCGCCTGAAAAGCGCAAAGAAATCAAACTCGAAGATGCTGATGATAATGAGCTAATGATAGAGATGCCAGTAGCAAAAGATGCAGCTGATGCTGTGCAACAGGACAAAACTGGTCAAAATGGCGATGCAATAGGAGACTCTACCAGCACTGCTACAGAAGAACCTGTAAGCGCGACGTCAAAAAATACAGTCGCTAAACCTTTAGAATCCGACAGTGCTGAAAGCAAAAAATCTGATGCTACTCTGTCTAGTACTAAGCTCTCTGAAAGTAAGACCTCTGAGCCTAAAGTGTCTGAAACGAAGACTGCTGCTTCTAAATCTAACAATTCAGTTGCCAAAATAAAAGCCAACGCCAATGGTAGTGGCAGCGCACCTAAAACTAAAAAAGGTTCGCTTGATCCCAACCGTCTGCCTGATACGCATCACCGTCCAAAAGTAGATACTAGCGGCATCGATAGCGCTAAAGATGCTATTAATGAGGTCGATGACTCTCAAAGTTCAGATAAATAGCAAATGTATTGTTTGTATATAATGTTGATATCAAAAAGCCCTAACTATTCATATAGTTAGGGCTTTTTCTGGGTAGTTAACCCTTAAATAGTTGCAACTTCGAATCGTGATTGCACCACTTGCCAAATACGGGCATTCACCTCGTCAGCAGTACCTGAGGCATCAATCCGCTGAATACGCTCAGGATACTGGGTTGCAAGCCTAGCAAAACCGTCATAGACCCGAGTAAAAAACGCGGTTGCTTGCTGCTCAAAGCGATCTGCTGTGCTTCGCTTGCCAGCGCGCTCCATACCTTCTAACACTGGCAAATCTAGCCATAATGTCAGCTCAGGTAAGCTTGGAATAAACTGTGCAATGAGCACATCAATCTTTGCCAATACTGTCCTATCGCCATGCTTGCGCCCAAAGCCCTGATACGCGATAGTCGAGTCAACGAATCGATCACATATGACCCACTCTCCGCGCTGCAACGCTGGCGATATAATTTGCTGCATATGGTCACAACGCGCCGCAAATAACAGCAGCAGCTCCGTATCATCATTGATATCAGTTGCCGGATCTAAGAGGATGGCGCGTAGACGTTCTGCAAATGGACTGCCACCCGGCTCACGAGTGCGTAGATAGTCAATACCGCATTCCTGCAAGTGCGCACATAGCTGCTCGATAGCTGTGGTTTTACCTACGCCTTCAGTACCCTCAAAGCTAATAAAGCGCCCTTGTTTGGGCGCAATATTGGTAGTAGTTGCAAGTAGTTTATCTGGTATAGATACTGACATAATATGACCTTACGTTCTATATAGCGGTTCTGCTACAACCCCACACCTACTCATTTATTGAGCAGGCGCTGTTTGTGATTTTTTCTCACGCATGACACTTAGATACTCTTTTACTGCTTGGTTGTGATCCTCCAAGCTATTGGTAAATTTGTGCCCGCCATTGCCCGTCGCAACGAAATATAGCACATCACTATCGGCAGGATGCAAAGTCGCTTCGATAGAGGCTGCCGATGGTAGTGCTATCGGTGTCGGTGGCAGACCATCTATCTGATAAGTATTATAAGATGTTTTTTCATCGATATCTTTTCGTCGAATATTACCGTTATAGCGCTCGCCCATACCATAAATGATGGTAGGATCCGTCTGCATACGCATGCCTTTATTCAGACGGTTATTGAACACCGCTGAGACTAGCTCGCGCTCTTCTGCTACGCTGGTTTCTTTTTCGATTATAGAAGCCATAATAAGTGCTTCATACGGCGTCTTATAGGGTAGGTTTGGCGCACGATTCTCCCATGCCTTGGTCAATGCTTGCTGTTGGCGCTTGTACAAGTCAGTCAATACCTGCTTATCTGTAGCCCCTTCACCATAATAATAGGTATCAGGCGTAAACCAACCCTCTAGATTATGATTGACGATAGCATCACTACTACTAGTCACTGAGTCTGGCAATATGCCAGCCAAGTCTAGCGCTTCTGCAATGCTGGTATTATCCGCATCAGCGGTTAGCACTTCTTTCTTAATGCCCTTGTTATCACGCAAGGTCTGATATAGGTCTTTAGACGTTTTGCCTTCTATAACTTGAACTTTGACCATCGCAGTTTTTGCACCTTGTGCTAACACTTGTAGGGCTTCTGCTATCGTCGGGTTCTCTGGCAATTGATAGATACCCGCATGAAGGGGCGCATTAACTTGCGACTTGATGTAAAACTTAGCAATACTGGCAGAAAATAATGGGATTTGCTGCTGCCACTGCGGTAAGAGACCATAATAAGTATCGCCCTGTTCAATCGTTACTTTTTGCTCAGGTTGACTGATACGTCCGAACAAAGTCTGATAAATCATGACCAATAAAAAAGCTGCGATAAGACCCAATACCAGTAATATCTGATAGCCACGTTGCATAAAAAACGATTGATTGTCTTTTTTGTAACGTCGTGGTTTACTTGGCTGGCTGATTAGCGATATGTCAGTCGTTGGTATTTTGTCTGACGCTGGCTCTGACGTTAGTGGTATCTCGGCACGCTCGTTATCAGCACCCTCTTCATTGTTTGGGGTGTTATTGACTTGTTCAGGCGGTGTTTCGGGTGTCGGCTTGCTCATGGCAACTCGCGAGGTATAGGGTTGCTAGAATTTAGCATTGAACGGTATTTTTTTCAATGACATTTACTTTGCTAATGAATTTACTTGGCATTAATTGACTATGGTCATTGTTGTTGGCGCTCATATCTTTTTTTATTAATATTACAATAACTATGGCAGCTCATTATGGACTTAACATTCAATCAGCAGCTTGCCAAAAACTACAAATCTGAACCGCAAAAGATTCGTGTACTGAGCGAAGCTTGGGTTAAAGAAAATGGTTACTGTCCTAGTTGCGGTATACAACCATTGGCTGAATTTGCAAATAATCAACCTGTAGCTGATTTTTATTGCACCCATTGCGCAGAGCAGTTTGAGCTTAAAAGCAAAAAAGCGCAATTGAGCAATATAGTCAACGATGGCGCGTATGAGACGATGATTGAGCGTATTAATAGTGATAACAATCCCAGTTTTTTCTTTTTGACTTATTCCAAAGCGCTTAGCGTCAATAACTTCTTAATTATTCCGAAGCATTTTTTCAAACCAGATATTATCGTTAAACGTAAACCGTTATCAGCGACTGCTAAACGCGCAGGTTGGGTCGGCTGTAATATTGACTTGCGCCAAGTGCCCGAGTCGGGCAAAGTATTTTTAGTTAAAAACCAGCAAGTGATATCGCGCGACTATGTTACTCAAAAGTTTCGTCAAACCTTATTTTTACGCGAGCAAAACCAACTCGCGCGTGGCTGGACACTAGATGTCATGAGCTGTGTGGATAAACTTGATAAGCAATTTACTCTTCAGAAAGTTTATACTTTTGCGGATGAGCTGCAACTTAAACATCCTGATAACAATCATATTCAAGACAAAATTCGTCAGCAGCTACAGATATTGCGTGATAAAGGAATGATTGAATTTTTAGGGCGTGGTTGCTATCAAAAGCTAAGCTAAATTATTTCATTATCCCAAAGTGGCAAATCTATGGTTGCAACTAAGCGCCCATCGAACTTATGAGGAGGATAATCTATTTCCAACTCATCATTTACTGGAAAGAACACCTCAACCCTATCATCAATACATCTATAAGCCCTATTTTTAATATGTCTATTCCAGTCTATTAGTAATCCTAACGGTGTTCGAGCAGCTTTAGTAAAAGCTTGTGTTTCGACCGTAATAGCACACATCACATATTCATCATGAGCTAGTTTATCTAAACCTTGTTCGATTACTTCTTGACGGGTATGCGCGTATTTAAAAACTCCACCAAATGCTGTATACCTTTTATCTTTCTTAGAATAAACAATGCTAAAAGCTATGTGCGAATAACGGCTTAAGTGCACAATTTCATCAGGTTTTTTTCTTGCTAGTGTGCAAATCTCGCTAAAAATCATTAGTCGGCGTATTTGTAGTGGAATTCTTTCTTCTTCATATACTGAGCGCATTTAGCTATCTTCCTTTAATTTGACTATTTAAAGGTTGATCATTGATCGATTGACGTCAATGCACAAGCTTGATTAACAAAAGACGATCACTTCTCTAGAACGTATTTGCTACGATTAGCAGCACAAATGGGTAGTAAAGTTGAAAATAGTGATGACAAACGAAAAAGAGATGAAAAATTATCAAATAGAGATAATCGAGACGATGAGTGCGCTTGTAGAAATCACTGCCGAAGATGGTGCATCAGCGGTTTTAAAAGCAAGTGAGAGGTATAGAAATGAAGATATTATCCTATATCCCGATGATATGATTGATACCAAATTTAATATTTTAGATAGGAAATAGTTCGTTATAGAGACAACTCAATAACATCCCCACCGAGCAAAGTCAGCTCAGACGCTGGCATAACTCCCCGTACCGCATTACAGAAGAACAGTCGTGATAAATGTGGCAAATTATCATCAGTTAACGATTGCATGATGACAGGTTTGTCCGTCATTGCCAGTGCATCAATCAACACTTGTCGCATGACCCCTGCAACACCGGATTGCGTCATCGGCGGTGTGAACCACTGACCGTTGAGCAAATAATTTGAAGTCGGATTATGACTCAGATTGCGCGAAGATGATTGCTCACCTATTGATTTCGATTCAGCCAGTTGATAGAACACATTACTCATTGTGCCCTCAACCCAACATCCTGTCATATCGCGCGTCAGTCCTTCACCGATATTTGCATCTGTGGTTTTGAGCCGTTGTAGCTCACCACTAGCCAACACATTATCGAGCCGATTGAGCGTTTTAAGACCTGCCAAGGTTGGTGGCAAGCACGCCAGTTGCGATGTCAGACAGACTGCTTTTGATTCAGGCTGCATGAGTATTGTGCACCCATTAGGCAGACACAGTTGCTCAGCCGTATTGATAACCATAGTCGTTGATTTTAGCCACATCTCGCAAGCATTGCCTGCTTTATCAGCGCTAAAGCTATAACCTCGTAAATTCTGAGGTGCGCGCGTAATGATAACTTTCATCATGCCTTGTTGCAGCTGCTTTGCGTGTAGTTGTAAACTAGATAACAGAGATTCGCTATCAATAATAAGCTGTAATGCCTGAGCATGAGAGAGAAGCCGCTGCTGATGATACTCTTGCCACACTATCTTGCCATCAAGGACAGCCATAGTGGTAAAGAACCCATCAGCGTAGGCCATACCGCGATTGTCTGGCGTTATCGCGACAGTGCCTACACATGATAGTTGTGAATGTAGGGCTATCCAACCGTTCAATTCAGATGACATCGTTAGCCGGCATCTGTCGTTGTGCCTGACTTATTCAATATCAACATACAGCTATAGAATTCACATTTTGCCAGCTCTATTTTTTGACCGCCAGCAGTTTTATCTTTAATAATTTGACCACTAAGCATATCAGACAGCACTTTGCCACCATCATCACCCATCAGTTGCCGTGCTACTTTATATGACTTTTTGGCATGCTGCTTACTCAGCTCTTTCTCGGCATCGGAGTCGGTAGGATTGGCATAATACCACCCCAGCTCTAGATATTTTTCGGAGTCAATCAAATCCATATAAGGCTTGTCAGTAGCCATAAATCGATATTTGGTCGCAGGATTACTGGCGTAATCTAGACTGTTCTCATCTGTACTAACCACTTTACCAAACGTTTTTTTAATTTTATCAAGTTTATCTATACCAATAGATTCGACTTTGCCGCTATTCCATGAGGCTATGTCATACTTTACAGGCTCACCTTGTGCAGCGCTTGCGCCATCCAAATCTACGGTTATAGCAGGTTTTATTGGTTTAGATGTATTCGAATCTGCCTGCTCGGCAGCGACTTCAGCGGTAACCTCAGAGGCGACCTCTTGTTTAGAATTATTACATGCACTCAATGACACGCCTGTTGCCATCATTATACCGACCACAAAGGTTTGTAGGGGGTTATTCCACATGGGCATTTTACTCACACTGGTTATTTTGGTCTCAAATAATATTAACAAGCCAACGATTATGGCACTGATAATAAAGAATAATATTTAATTGATCATTTATCCATGGATACTGAAAACGATAACTAATACTCAGTAATGATGGACAACAAGTCCTTGGATATCTTATGACTCTCAAGTTGTTATTGTATTTATATAGTATTGTGACGTTCTACAGTTTACCGAACTGACCAGCTGTTGACTACCTTTTACGTTACAGTTAACAATCCAACAGGAGATAGATTTGTTAAAGACCTTTTTATTGCTTATGATGATGCGTATTCGAATTATTAATCTTGTCTTTAGACACTGATTTTTGACATCTACAGGCAGTAAATAAAACATGACTCAAATGCTCTCCCATTTTATCGTTATTGGTAACCCTATTGCTCACAGCAAATCTCCTGAGATACATCAGGTATTTGCCGCACAAGCTGGTCTCGATATACGCTATCAGCGCCAGTACTGTCCTGATGATGCTGCCAGCTTTACCTCAGTAGTTGAGGCGTTTTTTCATGGTGGCGGTGTGGGTGCAAACGTGACAGTCCCATTCAAGCAAGTCGCCTATAACTGCTGCTTATCAAATGGCAACCTATCTGAGCACGCCAAGGTCGCAGGCGCGGTCAATACCTTATCAATAAAGAATGGTGCGCTATATGGCGACAATACGGATGGACAAGGCTTAGTTAACCACATCATAAGCTTAGGTTGGACACTGAATAATATACGAGTCGCTATCATTGG
>JBBSUA010000020.1:0-13496 GCA_038235315.1 Pseudomonadales bacterium
GAACCCTCCGTGCCGTTTGGCGTTTGATATTTGCTGGGGTCACAAAATAGTCAAATAACGGGGCAAATAAGTTGGCAAATAGAATGGCAAGCATGATGCCCTCTGGAAAGGCTGGGTTGACCACACGAATGAGTACCGTCATAAAACCAATTAAAATACCGTAAGCCCAACGACCTTTATTAGTATGAGCAGCAGACACAGGGTCAGTTGCCATAAATACCGCACCGAATGCGAAACCACCAATGACTAAGTGCCAATAAAATGGCAGTGCCATCATCATGTTGTCTTCTGAGCCAATCATATTAAAGATGAGCGAGGTGGCAATCAGTCCGATAACGCAACCTGACATGATGCGCCAAGAGGCAATACGCGTCCATAGCAGCACAGCGGCACCCATTAAAATGGCAAGCGTTGATACTTCACCGACACTACCTTGAATGTTTCCAAAAAAGGCGTCTCCCCAAGTAATCGCTTGACCATAGACGTTGACGAACTTGTCTGGTGTGATTCCAAGAGCAGCTAAGCCAAGCGGTGTTGCTCCTGAAAAACCATCAACTGCCGTCCATACCGAATCCCCAGACATATAAGCTGGATACGCAAAGTATAAGAACGCACGACCCGATAGGGCAGGGTTAAGAAAGTTTTTCCCCGTACCACCGAAGACTTCTTTAGCAACGACTACCCCAAAGATGATACCCAAAGCCACTTGCCATAATGGGATATCTGGTGGCATGATTAGGGCATACAGGACTGAAGTAACAAAGAAACCTTCGTTAACTTCATGACCACGAGTGATGGCAAATAAAATCTCACAACTAATACCGACCACAAAGGTCACGATATAAATGGGTAAGAATTGCATTGCGCCATAAACAAAGCAAGCCCAGATACTCGTCGGATCATATCCTACCATGCCAGTAACAATCGTACGCCAGCCATCAGCCTGTAGTCCAAGCTCTGCAATAGCGGTTAATGCTTGATGCCCAACGTTATACATCCCAAAGAACATGGCTGGGAACGTACACATCCATACGGTAATCATAATGCGTTTTAAATCGATACCATCGCGCACATGTGATGAAGTAAAAGTCGTTGAGTCCGGTTGACGCAAAAACGTATCGAACATCTCAAAAATGGCATAGTATTTTTCGTGCTTGCCACCCTTGGCAAAGGATGGCTCCATACGATCGAACATATTGTGTAAAAATTTCATCGTGGTTAACCCTCCAGCTCAATGCGCGTTAAGTTATCACGCAATATATCGCTGTATTCGTATTTGCCAGGAGAAACGAAGGTGCATAACGCTAGATCTTCTTCATCCAGCTCAAGGACACCTAAGTCAACCGCAGTAATGATGTCTTCAATGATCAGCGCCCGCAATAGCTGTGTTGGTAGATAATCCTGCGGCATTACATTTTCATAAACACCGATAGGCACCATCGCTCGCGGTGAGCCATTAGTCGTAGTAGTAAATGCGTATTTTTTACTACTAAAGAACTGAGAAATATAAATAGGTAGTTTTGAAAAACGGTTTTTGCCAGGGGTGAAGAAATGAAACGCAGGGCGCTCATGACCTTCAGATAACACACTGATCTGATCATGAAAACGACCTAGATAGGCAATATTCTTGAATATTTTTCGACCCGATAATACTGAGCCTGAAATAATACGGTTGTCACCATCAATCAATTTACCTTTGGTCAACGACGTAACATCAGCGCCGCGTTCGGTAGCAACCAAATGTGGCTCCTTCACTGCAGGGCCCGCCACACTTAGTAGACGACGGGTATATAAATGCCCTGTAGTAAACAGTTTGCCAATAGCAATCACGTCTTGATAACCGATAGTCCAAACACTAACACCGCGACTAAGCGGATGCAAAAAGTGAATATGAGTACCCGCTAAACCAGCTGGATGCTTACCACTGAAGCTATGATACTCAGTGATATTATTAGCTGCCATTTTTGTAATTGGAGTCAAATGAGCATCGCCATGGTGGCAAACAAAGGTCTTTGGACTCAAAGTAGATAAGACGGCAAGACCGTCATTAAACGCTTGAGTTTGCTCATTGATTAAGAGCATCGGATCAAACGCTAATGGATTGGTATCCATTGCAGTGACAAAGATAGCGTGTGGACGAGCACCTATTTCTGGCGCGCGGCTATAAGGACGGGTACGAAAAGCCGTCCACTCACCAGAGGCAAGCAGTTGAGTTTCAACCAATTCAGAGTCAAGGTCAGCAAGTTGATGGGAATCATAGCGCTGAAAGTCTATTTCTTCACCGTTAGGATCAACGGCGATAACGAGACTTTCAAACACTCGACGTTCACCACGATTAATGGCGATGACTTTGCCAGCAGCAGGCGCCGTATAAATGACACCAGCACGTTTTTTATCTTCAAAAACGGGCTGACCTTTGGCTACGATGTCGCCTTCTTTGACGTTCATGGTGGGCTTCATACCCACATAATCGTAGCCGATGAGTGCCACTTGCGCGGGTCTGTGCTCAGATATCTCGCGGGAGGGTTCACCGGTGATAGGCAAATCCAAACCTTTTTTGATGGTAATCATAAGCGAAAACTTAGTCCATAGTCTAAAACGATACCAGACGTCCTGTATGGTATATCGACAGTAACAACGATGGCGTTACCAAGAGCACTCAATTATCTGCATCTTTATAGAACAGGAATTAAATGTTTCAAGAGTAATGCTAGGGTAGTACTGCTAGATAAGAGTATTAACGCTGACCTTAGACTCCTTAACAACACGTTAATGTCTTATTCGAATTACCAAGTGGCGACTGGCTACCAAGGTGTATGCTAGAGTTATCTGTCTCAAATAAACTATTGTAAGTAATTATAGTGAGTAAATGACAGTCCTAGTATACGTTCTATTAAAATCTTAAAATTTGTCACATCAGTTTAATTTAATAAAGAAAATTATATAACGGTATGATATTAGATGGCTATCAATATTATAAAAATCAATACCTTGTAAGAAGATATTTAGCTGAAGTTGCATAAGTACGACAGTATCTACAAAAGCTATTTGCTCGCAGACTTACTTTGACCAATGCATAATATAATGGTTCAAAATAGGTGTCGGCAATTCCGCACTTTATTCTGCTATATAACCTTATTATTTATCTCATCATAGTGACGATATCTCATCAAATCATCATTAACTTATAGATGACTCGATAAAAAATAGTATTTATCATGTATAAACTTGTACAAATTTACCTAGGATTATACGCTAAATTAACCTAAAATTGCCAGTCAGTAACTGAATTTAGCTAATATTAGTGCTGATTCTCTATGCTGAAACTTATAGTTATGGATGGTTAATGCACAACTTATTACCCTTCTATTTTATTAGAATTTTTTTATCTTAGCTTACGTTCACTATTAATTTTTAATGTAACCTAGGTGTTTGCCAGTTTCGGAAGTAACGTTTAGTACTCAAATAGTACTCAAATATTTAGAGTATTAAATGTCCTGTTTTATTTTTTATTTTATTGCTATAAATGTGACGTTTTTATAAGGAATGCTCTATGTGTGCTGTACCAGTAATTATTCCCGCTATTGATCTCAAAGATGGCAAATGTGTACGACTAAAACAAGGTCGTATGGACGATGATACGGTGTTTTCTGATGATCCAGTGGCGGTAGCTGCACGGTGGGTCAAAGAGGGCGCGCGTCGGTTGCATTTGGTCGATTTGAATGGGGCGTTTGATGGTGTGCCCGTTCATAAGAGCGTAGTACAGGATATTGCTAGAGCTTTTCCTAAGTTACCTATACAGTTAGGCGGTGGTGTGCGCAATATGCACACTATTGAGCAGTATATTACCTCAGGTCTCACTTATATTATTATCGGGACTAAAGCCGTTGAAAATCCTGATTTTGTCACTGAGGCTTGCCGAGAGTTTGCTGGCCATATTATCGTTGGTATTGATGCTAAAGACGGCATGGTCGCTACCCACGGCTGGGCTAATATAACCGATACCAAAGCAACTGAGCTTGCTAAACGCTTTGCTAATGCTGGTGTCTCATCAATCGTTTATACTGACATTGCTCGTGATGGTATGATGCAAGGCGTCAACGTTGAACAAACTGTAAACTTAGCTCGTGAAGGCGGTCTACCGGTTATCGCTTCGGGTGGTGTCACCGATATGCAAGATATCAAGCTTCTAAAACCTTATGGCGACTGTATAGAAGGGATTATTACAGGTCGCGCTATTTATGAAGGTACGCTAGATTTGGGTGAAGCACAAAATTATTTAGACGGTAAATAGCTTATATCTTCACTATCAACGCAGAGTACTTCACTGTTAATCGAAGCAGCATTAATCAAAGCAACCATGAAAGCTAAATAGCTATTAAAGGATACTTATGGCAGCCGATTCTGATCAGTTATCTCTACACAGGTTGCTGATGATATGGGGTCAGCTGCTGCTATTGAGTATTATTTGTAGTGGGTCTGCTTATGCTGCTGGCGAAGAGAATGTTAATGCATCATCGGTTACAGATAACGCTGAAATAGTTACTAACGCTACCAATCCCACTAGCAACTCAGCGAGCACTTTAAATACAGTAGCTTTAAATACAGTAGATAGCACCGACGAGACTAGCAGCATCGTTAAGTCTGGCGATATCGCTATTTTGCCGAGTGCCACAGTTACTGATCCAGTCAAACCGCCGCTTGTCATTACTGGCGAAAGCACTAACAACGCGCAAATCGAAACCACCCCGACGCTGCAAAAAGACAATGACATTCGTCAACGGATTAGTGGTATCTTTTCTGAGATCGAAGGCTTACAAGCGATCACTGTCGACGTTACTCAAGGAGTAGTCAGCTTAACTGGCGAGACCCCAAACGAAAAAAAAGCGCAGCAAGCCATTGATTTGACCAATCGTTTGACCGATGTGGTGACCGTAGAAGACAAGATTAATCGTACGCTAGATGTGCAAGATAATGTCACTACAGTCTATCAAGGTCTGAAAAATAAAAGTAAAACACTAATCAAAGCCCTACCATTGCTAGTTGTGGGTATTATCATATTCGGTTTGGTGACTTGGTTCGGCAGTTGGTTATCTCATCGGCAAAAGATGTGGCAACGTCTGACACCCAATCCCTTTGTCGCTGAACTATTATCACAGACGGTAAAAGTTATTTTTATTATCTTTGGGTTGATACTGGCATTAAGTCTAGTCGGTGCAGAGACGTTATTAGGAACGCTACTGGGCGGTGCAGGGGTCATCGGTATTGCAGTTGGTTTTGCAGTAAAAGACAGCATTGAAAACTATATTGCCTCCTTACTGCTTAGTATTCGCCAACCTTTTCGCGCGCGCGATCAGATTGTCATTAATGATAAAGAAGGTATCGTCGTCCGTCTCACTTCACGGGCGACTATTCTAATGACGCTAGACGGTAATCAGCTACGTATTCCCAACGCTGAAGTGTTTAAAGCAACTATCTTAAACTACACTAAAAATCCAGAAAGGCGATTTACTTTTGAGCTTGGGGTCGACGCTAACGATGATCCACTAGCTGCAATTAAAGTAGGGATTGATGCTATAAACACCTTATCGTTCGTATTAGATGAGCCTAAATCTATCGCTATCATTACTAACGTTGGCGACTCTAATATTGTTCTTGAGTTTCAGGTATGGGTCAATCAATTAGACACTGACTTTGCCAAAGCTCGCAGTATTGCTATACGTGAGACTAAGCACGCTCTAGAAAACGAAGGTTTTAGCTTACCTGAACCTATTTATCGTCTGCGCTTCAATCATAAAGTTGAAAAAGCGCTTGAGCATATCCAAAACGTTAGTGGCAATAAGGAAGTTGGCTCCGAGATGATGATTACACCGACCACAGTCGAACAACTTAATAGCACGCCACTTGATGAAAGTGTAGTTGATAACAAAGATAAAATACAAGCTAAAGCCCGTGCTAAGCAAATTCTAAATGGAGCCAATGCTGATGAAGTACTCAATGCGCGTCCTGATGATAAATTAATGGAAAAAGTAAATCAGGAAATTGCTGAAAATTTTAATGAAACTGATCTGTTAGATAAAAATAGTCCGCAAGAGTAGTTTAGAGAAATAGACTCAAAAAGTAGGCACGGAAAATGCAGTAGTAAAGTATATCCCTTCATTATTGTTCGAATATACGGAAACTTAGTCATGCAAGCAAAACATCTCATTATCATCGCGCTAGCAGGTATTGTACTATTAATTGGCTTTAATATTATTAATAGCAACCGTCATGAAGAGAGTAGGATAGCAATGATGAGTGAGTCTGCGACAGATAATGACAGTTTATCGACGGCAAGCGATTCTAAAGTTGAAACGCAATTATCCATTAATCCAGATATCGCAAGTAAGCCACTAGGTGAGCAACCCAAAGCTATTCTTGATAATGCCACCAATAAAATAGATCAAGCACAGCAAGCTGATGCAGAGCGTTTGGCACAAATGGATGATGCGCAGTAATCACAGCCAATACCCAATATCAGCAGTATAAAAAAAGGCTAACAATAATGTTAGCCTTTTTTATGCAATTTTAGTTCAATAGCGAACTAGCTTTTTTTATTGCTGCCTTTATTATCGGCATTACGACGACTCTTTTTCTTAGTCTGGTTCATCTCACTAGATTGAAGCTTAGTTTTCAGATCAAAATCAATCTGCAATAAGTCCATATTGACACCAGCAACTTTGACTAGTACTGAATCACCCAGTCCAAACAAACCGCCTTTGTCTTTACCGATCAGCTGTTGTTGCTTTTCGTCATAGACGAAAAAGTCATCACCGACATTAGAGATATGTACTAGACCATCGATATACAGATCTTTTAGAGTCACGAATAAACCAAAGTTAGTGACACTAGTGACCACGCCTTCGAACTCTTCACCGACGTGATCTTTCATGTAATGACATTTGAGCCATGACTCTACGAAGCGCGATGCTTTTTCGGCACGACGCTCAGTATCTGATGTCTGTGTACCCGCACCTTCAAGCGAAAACTCCATCACTGGTTGCGCACTATTAGTCACTTTTGCTTTAATGGCGCGATGTAGCATTAAGTCAGGATAACGACGAATAGGCGAGGTAAAGTGACTGTATTCATCATAGGCTAAACCAAAATGACCGATATTATCCGGTGCATAATTGGCTTGCATCATAGAGCGCAGTAGCATGCTATGGATACTAATGGCATCAGGACGCTCTTTAGTCGCTTCGATGATGCGTTGATAATCAGCTTGCGTCGGGTTCTCTTCAGGGAAGCTTAAACCGAAGTTTTTTGCATATTCGTGAATACGCATCGACTTTTCGCCATCAGGCTTATCGTGGTTGCGATATAAGACTGGCAGTTCATTTTTTAACGCAAAGTTGGCAGCACACGTATTAGCCAGCAACATGCATTCTTCAATCAACTTATGCGCATCCCCTCGAGTACGCGGTAAGATAGCAGCAATGCCACCTTTTTCGTTAAACTTGATATAAGTCTCGACCGTTTCGAACTCCATGGCATGACGTTCTTCACGTTTTTTGAGCAGTAAGTCATAAAGCTGATGCAGAGTATCAACAGATTTTTTGACTTCTTTATTACCAGTCAATGACTTAGGAATACTGTCGTCTTTTGGATTATCAAAATAAGTGTTTACTTGATTGTAAGTTAGACGAGCCTGCGAATGCATCATCGCTGGATAGAAGTCATAACCAGTAACCTTGCCCGCCCGCGATACTTTAATATCAGCGACCATACATAAGCGGTCAACCGACGGGTTCAATGAGCACAGACCGTTTGATAATACTTCAGGCAGCATCGGAATCACACGATGTGGAAAATATACTGATGTACCACGCTCATAAGCATCTTGGTCAAGTGGGGAGTTCGGTGTTACATAATGACTGACATCGGCAATAGCAACTAAGACGCGATAGTTACCGCCAGAACGCTTTTCAGCGAATACGGCGTCATCAAAATCGCGTGCATCTTCACCATCAATAGTAATCAGTGGAATATCGCGCAAATCAGTACGACCATTGAAGTCTTTTTTGCTAGGCTCACGATAGTCATTAGCCTGCTTGAGTGCCGCCTCATTAAAATCGGAGGGTATATCGTAATTGAGTAAGGTTGTCTCAATGATTAACTCACGATCATTATCATCGTTCAACACTTCAATGATTTTGCCAGTGGCAAATTCATGTTGGTTTGGCCAATCAATGACATCGACTTTAACTGGATCACCTTTTTTGAGACCCAACGCCTGCACATTATCATCAGTAACGGTAATAGGCTGATGATTGTTCGGACTACCTAACTCAACGCAATAGCCGTCTTCATCTTGAGCAAGCGTACCAATAAATTGATTCTGATGGCGCTCAGTGACGTCTACAACGCGTCCTTCTGTACGACCACGGTTGTCAGTTGAAGTGCCAACAGCATCAACTTTATCGCCGTTAAAGACCCAACGCATCTGCTTTTCATGCAAGAATAAATCGGGCATATCGCTTAATAATACAAAGCCAAAGCCTTTTGGATGAGCAGATACGGTACCGTTGACAACATCATGCTGAGTCACTGTACGATAGCGATAAGGACGCCCATCACGATTTACTTGACCATCACGGGTCATCGCTTTGAGGCGATTGCCTAAAGCGTCGAATTGGTCAGGATCATCAATGTTAAATGCTTTTGCTAACTGCTGATGAGTGGCCTCACCCTGCTCAGTAATCGTGCTCAATATCAGCTCACGACTAGGGATAGGGTTGTCATATTTTTGTGCCTCACTTGAGGCGTTTGGATCATTCCAAGTCATAAATTACCATTTCTATTTTTTAAAATTATTTATAGAGGCTATCTTAACACGAACGATGCTGCAATATCTTGCGTCAATTGTCTTATGTTTCGTAGATAGCCCAATATACCGAAGTAGATAAGTCTAGAGAGACCGTTGATTTAGATATCAATATCGACTGTACCAGACTTATTCGTTATTTTCTTACTGTCTAACTCTTTGGATACTTCAAGCACTGTCGTTTGATTTGATTTATCTAGATATTTTTGCGCTTTGTCTACTTCGGTGGTCAAAGTGTTGACCGTTTGCTTCATGTTCTCTAATGCTTCAATCTTATAGTTGCTGATCATATCCATCGTATCATAAACATTGTTAAAGGCATTTTGCAGCTTATCTAGCTCAATCGTACTACTAGTCGCTTGCTCATGAATCTCAAGCGATTGACGTTTTAGCATCGCTGAGGTTGATTCAATCAAACTACTGGTCGTTTTGTTTAACGCCGTGATTTGATCAAGTACCAGTTTTTGATTGGTCATTGCTTGAGCAACGACGACGGCGGTTCGTAAAGCAGAAATAGTCGTAGTGGTCGCGCGATCAACGCCTTTAATCAGCTCTAAATTATTTTTACGAATAGTATCAAGCGCCAAATAGCCTTGGACATTGACCGCCAGCTGCGTCAAAAAGTCAGTATTCTTTTGACGCACATAAAACAGCATTTCTTCTTTTATAATGCGTGCTTTTTCGGGGTCGGTTGCCTCAATGGCATAGACCTTTTGCTCAAGCTGCTCATCAATTTTTTTACCAACATAAATATATTGGCGTATCGACTGCATTAACGCCCACATATTCACTTTTTCTTGTTCAATCACTGCATTGTCTTTGAGTAGCTCATCTTTGCCATTATAAAGACTGGTCACCACCGCATTAATATGCGATTGAGCTGATTCATATTGACGAAAATAATCTTGAACCTTGTTACCGAAGGGAATCAACCCAAATAATTTACGTGAGCTAGTCAGCTCTTTTTTACTAGGGTCTAAATCTTCAACAATACCGCGTAATTCAGTCAATGATTGAGCAATCGGTGAATTATCAAACAAGCCTTTACTGAGGCTTTTAGCTGGCAAATCTAACATACGGTTAGACACTTGTGCCGATTCACGAATCTCTTTATTACCTAAATTATGGATAGACTGCACATTTTGTTGAAAATCAGCGCTGCGAACAGAATTATTAATCACATGATCAACAAACGCATCGACTTTCGCATCAAGCTCTGGAATTTGACTGTCATCTAGCGTTACCATTTGATCAGCTTCGCTTTTCTGTATTTCTTTAACAGCAGCAGGTGCTGTTAAAGAAATACTAGGAGTAGATGTGTTTTCAGGCGGGGTTAGCTCTTGCATAAGATTTCCTCTCGCTAAAATGTTAGATGTTTTTTCGCGCTGACTGACGGTGTGTGTTTTATTGATTTAAAGGTATAAAAATGAGTGTCTTAAAATAGGGCTACATTCAGCTCAATATACATGAAGTATTATTTGCAATTAAAAAGATCTGAATAATATTTAAGATTACCGTGTTACTAAAGCCTAAGAAAGACAGATTTTGTAAAGTAAGTCTGCTACAAGATGTCAAGTTTTATACAATGATAGACGAAAAACTCAATAGCAAAAAACCATCAATACGCGTCCGCATATTGATGGTCAAAAAATACAAACATGTTTTATATGGCTAAAGCTATCTACTCTACTTATTTTTTCTTAGTAGGGCCTAGCAGCATACCCATTTGCCGACCTTCCATCTTTGGATATTGCTCAACGTTCGCAAGCTCAGAGGTGTCTTCAATGATACGGTCTAACTGTTTACGACCAATATCTTGATGCGCCATCTCACGACCACGGAAACGAATACTGATTTTAACCTTATCCTGATCTTCTAAGAAGCTAACGATTTTTTTCAGTTTTACCTGATAATCGGCTTCTTCAGTACTAGGACGCAGTTTCATCTCTTTTAGCTGAGTCTGCTTTTGATTCTTTTTAGCCTCTTTTGCCTTTTGTTTTTGATCATAGAGATAATGTTTATAATCCATAATCTTACAAACTGGCGGCTTGGCATCAGGGACTAACTCAACTAAATCTAGATTGTCCTCACGTGCCGCTTTCATCGCAGTATCGATATCGACAACGCCCATTTGTTCGCCATCTTCTTTTACGAGACGGACTTCTTTGACGCTGATATCTTCATTGATGTTTAAACGGTTTGACTGTTTAATAGGTATTACTCCTGATCTGTTTTTGGATTCTGACGCCCTTTTTCAGCGACAGCGGTATATGCTAATGTAATAAATTCAGAGACACTCATCACGCCTAGGTTCTCACCTTCGCGGGTACGAACGTTAACAGTGCCTGATTCGACTTCTTTATCCCCTAATACTAGCATATAGGGAATACGTTCTAATGTTTTCTCTCGTATCTTAAATCCAATCTTTTCGTTACGCAAGTCGCTAATAGCACGTAGACCTGCATTTTTTAGCTCATTAACCACATTATCACAAGTTTCTGCTTGTTTATCAGTGATATTCATAACGACTACTTGTTGTGGAGCCAACCATACGGGCATCCAACCTGCATAATGTTCAATAAGCATACCAAGGAAACGCTCAAATGAACCGAGGATAGCACGGTGCAACATAATAGGGACTTCACGCTCGCCTTGTTCGTTGACGAACTCGGCATCTAAGCGCTCAGGCATATTGGGATCGACCTGAATAGTACCGCACTGCCAGACACGACCTAAGCAATCCTTGAGACTAAATTCAATCTTGGGACCATAAAATGCGCCTTCACCGGGTAAATATTCCCAGTCTAATCCTGAATTGTCTAAAGCATCAGCCAAAGCCTTTTCGGCAAAATCCCAAGCTTCTTCACTACCTACACGTTTCTCAGGACGAGTAGAGAGTTTCATAATGATGTCTTTAAAACCAAAGTCGTCATACACATCAAGCGTCAATTGAATGAAATCAGCCACTTCTTGCTGAATCTGCGCTTGAGTACAAAAAATATGGGCATCATCTTGGGTAAAGCCACGTACGCGCATCAGACCATGCAATGAGCCTGACGGTTCATTGCGGTGACAAGAGCCAAATTCAGCCATTCTCAGTGGTAGATCACGATAAGACTTCAAACCTTGATTGAACACTTGCACATGACAGGGGCAGTTCATGGGTTTTACGGCATAATCGCGACTTTCACTAGAAGTAGTGAACATATTAGTCGCATAATTGCCCCAATGCCCAGAACGCTCCCACAAGCTACGATCCACGATTTGTGGCGTTTTGATTTCTTGATAGCCATTATCGTTCTGTACTTTGCGCATATATTGCTCAAGCACTTGATAAATAGTCCAGCCATTCGGATGCCAAAACACCATACCGGGCGCTTGTTCTTGCATATGAAATAGGTTTAACGCTTTGCCAATTTTGCGGTGATCGCGCTTTTCGGCTTCTTCAATACGCTGGATGTAAGCTTTCAGTTGTTTCTTATCTGCCCAAGCCGTACCATAAATGCGTTGAAGTTGTTCGTTTTTGGCATCACCGCGCCAATAAGCGCCCGACATCTTAGTCAGTTTAAACACCTTTAAGAAGCGAGTGTTAGGCACATGCGGGCCAAGGCACATATCGACATATTCTTGATGATGATAAAGACCAAATGCATCTTCACCCGGCATATCATTAATAAGCTTGAGCTTATAGTCTTCACCACGTTCTTCAAATATTTTGATAACTTCATCACGTGGAGTTATCTTCTTGATGACATCATAGTCTTGTTTAATCAGCGCCATCATACGCTTTTCAATAGCTTCCATATGCTCAGGCGTGAACGGTGTTTCACTAAAAATATCATAGTAGAAGCCATCATCAATAACGGGACCAATGACCATTTTTACATTAGGATACAGCTGCTTTACCGCATGTCCTAATAAATGCGCACACGAGTGACGAATGATATCAACACCATCATCATCTTTTGCAGTAACGATTTCGACCTTAGCATCAGCAATGATAGGATCGCAAGCATCCACTAAGTGACCATCTACGCGTCCAGCAACGGTTGCTTTAGCAAGTCCGGGTCCAATACTCTCAGCCACTTCCATAACCGTAGTGTTGCCTTCGAATTCTTTTACGCTACCATCGGGTAAAGTAATCGCTACCATAATCTATTCACCTTTTTGAGTCCGTTGGCAGTGATGATTGCAACTATCAATCATATGACCTTGAGACTACAGCAGTTATCGTCGCTTATTGCGACGTGTTAGGAGATATCAGCATTTCTCTAACGCGCTTAGCTTATATAGCTATTATGAAGCGCGACAGTCCGCCCTTTAAATACAGTTAACTGAGAGTCCGGACGAGTAATGCTATAAAAGCGCATACTATAGCAAAAACTGCCTATAAACACTAGGTAGCAGGGAGTGGGACATTACTATATAACTAGCTACCGCTGTTTATGATGCCTATATAGATACCATATTCATGAAATAGAGAGTGCTATTTGACTAATAAAATACAACTCATATAATGAGGTAGAGAATTTAACCCTCTTCTTTTTAAGTAAGGTATTGATAAACATACACTAATAAATGCGCACACGAGTGACGAATGATATCAACACCATCATCATCTTTTGCAGTA
>JBBSUA010000021.1:0-13493 GCA_038235315.1 Pseudomonadales bacterium
AAAAGTTCCTCACTGAGGTAAACACTAATGCTGAGCAACTACAAGTAAAAACCGAAGAAGAAGGCAGCGCTACGGATGAGTCTGCGGTAACTTCGACTAATGATGCTTATATTGAGTCCGACCCTACCAATGTAGAAGATGCTTACAATGCGCTAAAAGCGTATCTTATGCTAGGCAATCACGACCATTTAGAGACCAGTCATTTGAGTGATCAGATGACACGTTTTTGGCGCACATGGCTTGAAGCCAATCGTGCAGATATGCCACGCGATAAAATGATTCGTCAAGCTGAGCGCATCTTAAGCTTTACCCTTTCTCATGCTAACGATACTGCTTTCCCCATTGTTCAAAATGATTTGGGATTGGTGGATAAAACCCGCGCTAACTTATCTAAAGTCAGTAAAGGGGTACCAGCACGTGAACGCGTCTACTCCGAGATTAAGATGCGCTCATCTGCCCGCTTTCAAGCGATTACCGTCGCGCAAATCACAAAAGACAGCGCTAATGAGGCACTGCTAGGCAGCTATGTGATTTCAGGTACCTTTACCATGCAAGCATGGGAGTCATTCATAAGTGATGAAATTGATAAAGCAGCTACTAACAAAATGGTTGCTGACGATTGGGTATTGGCAACCAACAGTCAAGATGACCTTACCTTAACGGGTAGTCCTGAGCAGATACGTCAGTACTTAGTCAGTCGCTACAAACAAGAATATATCACTGAATGGAAGCGTTTTTTATCACAAGTTTATATCCGTGATAGCAAAGATTTTGATGATCATGCCATTTTATTAAATCAGCTTTCTAATGCCACAGACTCTCCATTGAAAACCCTATTTGAAACCGTCGATCGTCAAACTCAATGGGATAATCAAGCAGCAAGCCAACCTTCAAAAGACAGCTCCAAATCTCGCCGCTCATTTGTGAATTGGTTTAAGCAAACCATCTTACGTCAAAGTCCTGCTGAGCTACGCCAAGCTGAATCTATGATGAATAATAGTGGCTCTAATGAATCAGATTCAGCTGTACAGAAAAGCTCTGGCGTCATCGCGCAAGAGTTCTCTTCTATCCACGCGTTAGTCACTCAAAGGGAAGAAAATCAGAATTTATCACTATTAGATAATTATTTGACAAGTCTAGGTAATATTAGAACACGATTTAATAATATCGCGCGCAGTGGTGATATTGGTCCTGACGCTTTATTATTTGCCTCCCAGACTCTAGGATCTGAAGGCTCAGAGTTGACCAAGTCTTTACAAATATTAGATGAGCAAATACTCAGTCAAGCCAACTCTGAGATCAAGCAGTTAATCCGTCCACTGTTGAGTGAATCACTTACTCGCTCCTTTAATATGCTGCTTAAACCAACCAAAGATGAGATTAATAAAGTTTGGCAGGCACAAGTGTATAAACCTTTCCTTGATAATTTGGGCAATAAATATCCGTTTACAGCTAACGCCAACTTAGAGGCGACGCCTGCTGAGATTGGACAGTTTTTTGGAGAAGATGGGTATGTGTCGAAGTTTGTTAATGAGACCTTATCCCCTTTTATCATTCGTCGTGGTGACCAAATCTCAAGCAAGATATGGAATGGGGCAGGTTTAGGTCTCAGTCCCAAATTCGTTGCTGACTTTGGTCGCTACTATGTTAATTACACTGGTGGCAATAGTGCTGGCGCATCAAGCGCATCAAGTGCTAGCGGCGCTTCTAATCAAACCACCTTTCAAATTATGCCTCTGCCTGTCAGCGGCTTGACAGAATATACCATCGTGGTAGATGGTCAGCAGCTGCGTTATCGTATGGGTACTCAAGCATGGACTACCTTTATGTGGCCAAATCCAAGTAGTCAACCGGGTGCCAGTATTAGGGCTAAGGATTATGATGGTAGAGACTTTACTGTGTTTGAGGAAGCAGGAAGCTTTGGGGTTGAGAGACTTATTAATAGCGCACGTCGTACTGAAATTGGCGATAATATTTTTGAGATGGCATGGACGGATGATGGCATTACTGTTTCTGTACGTTTTAGAATTATTAGTGGTAATGCCAGTACTGCTAGCCAAGGACGATCTAATAATCCCTTTACTGGCATGAAGTTACCTGACGAAGTTATTGCTCTTGGAGTGACGCGTACAGCACAACCGACGACGAAGGGTGATATCCCAAATAAAAGTGCTAGTAGCGATGCTAGTAGTAATAGCACTGTCAATAATGCAACAACGGCACAAACTGGTAGCCTCAACTCGTCAACGACAGTACTAAGCTCAAACCAAAATACCAGTAGTAATACAAATTCAAGATTAAATAGTAGTGCTAATACAGTGCTGCCTCCGTCCAACAGCAACGCTAATAATAGTCAGAATACCAGAACACCTGATACTGACAATGTCGTGTCGGTGCAACAGGAGCAAACGCCATGACTCCTGAAACAACACCGCTAGTGTATTTTGGCAAGTTGCCCTCTCGTGGTGACTTTGTGCGGGCACGCGCTCATATTTCTGAGACTACTATTATTGATCAATGGGTTAGTCAAGCGTTGAGTCTCTCGGAGGCTATATCTCAAGAAACGCCATTAGCCAATTACACATCAGAAAAAAAAGCTTTAGACGAGACACTGGTATTGAATTTCAGTCATATTGATACTAACTCTAAGCAAATTATCACTGGTGTACTCATCCCCAGTCATGACAGTAGCCACAGAAAATACCCTTTTGTTGGCTTTAGTCTTATACATTTAGATAAACCCAAACGCTGGATGAATTACCTACCTATCAAGTCGCTATCTCTATGGGATGGAACCTACCAAGCGCTTAGCGCTGCCAAATATCATACGGACGACATCAAAGTAACCGAAGGGTTAACTAACTGCCTACTACCTATCGATAAAAATGCCAGCACTCATTACTATGATTTTATCAATAATACTACTCTGCAGGATATTGCTTTGTTAATGAATATCAGCAAGTCACAACTTATACAACAGATCATTGCCACAGGTTTATTATTTTTACCTACTTTTACTAAAGGCTTTAATGGTCTAAATAAATCTATCCGTTGGGCACTAACCATTGATAAGACTACCTCTATTTATATGGCTACCTTTTGGCATGACTTGATTTATGATTTTTATCAGCCGCACCAGTTGTATCTCAATACCTACTTTTACCGTTCCTCTAATGAGTACCAACTCGTATTGAGTTTCATCAAACCTGAGGGGCATGTACTTAGCCAACTATTAAGCAATGAAAACGCGTCATCTGATAACTGCGTTGCTATTGCTGATAGTCTTTGGACACAGGTGTACATTGATAAAGACATTGGTCTAACCCGATTTAATAAAATATTGTCACAAGAAGATCTTTATCTTTATGACGCTAGACAATTATTTAAGCAGACATTTTTAGCACAGTAGTCGCTTTTTTTATAACGACTTGTTTAAAACTCATGGGTTTAATAAAAATTAAGATAAAAAAGGTATTTCTATGTCATCCCGCCTCTCAACACTGTCTGCTATTAAGTATCGTAAAAACGGTCTCCTGCTAGTGACCGCTATAACATTATCGATGAGTGCTGCCGTCTTTGCCAAGCATAATGAATCGCATATAACTAGCAGCATTCAAGACACACCTGTCATCATTAAAGGTGTGGTTGCGACTAGCTCAGATAAGCAACAACTACTGGATAAGCTTAAAGCCCAATATCCTAATAAAACAGTCAGAGATGAGATAGAAGTACGCTCTAACATCAACATACCCAATAACTGGCAGCAAGTAGCAACAGCAATTATCGATAGTGACATCTCAAACATTCGTCAAGGGCGTATTGATATCCATGGCACTACTATTAGCTTACATGGCAAAGTGAATAATATAGAACAGAAGCAAGCGATACAGAACCGTATTCATTCACGCCTAACAGATTTATATCAGTTGGAAAACCAGTTAGTCGTTACTCAAGGTGAACAGCGCTTGATAGATGATACGCTAGGCAACCGTATTGTTGAGTTTGAATCTGGTAGCGCTACCTTGACCCCGATGGGGTTAGGTATTTTGGACGATATGGCAGGTGTCCTACAGCGAATTGGTGATAAGCCAGTTGTCATTGTTGGGCATACTGATAACGTCGGTAGTTCTAGCAATAACTTAATATTGTCCAATGAGCGCGCAAAAGCCGTTAAAGAGTATCTGGTGGGTCGCTCTATAGACGCTACCCGCATCAGTATAGCTGGCAAGGGCGACTCCGACCCCATTGCTAGTAATGATAATGAAGAGGGACGCACCCGTAACCGCCGTATTGAATTTATTATCAGCCAATAATTTATGCTGCTGTGTGACGATAGTGACAAATAAATGCCCATGCTTAAAGCAATGATGCTGCACAAAAAGGGATGATTACCCATGATAAGCTTAATTAATACTGCGCTGCCGATGTATGCCGATCGGCTTTACGCGAGTGAAGGTAGTACTCAAGCCGCGTATGCTAGTGCCAAGCAAAACATCGACGAGCATCAAGCATGGCAGTATCAGCTTATTCAGGCTCAAGATGAGGCTGTAATCATTCAACTATTAAACCCTAATAGCAGCAAACAACACCACCAGCATGGTATCGATACTTATCTTTTGCAGGTGTATATTCATGAACGCCACCATTCTCCTTTTACCAACCTAGACTCCTTAATAGGTAGTCATCTCACGCTAAGCGTTAATACTCCAAGTGGTACGAGTTATCGTCATCTATATGTCACTGCAATTCGTCAATTAGATCATGATGGCAGTTACGGCTACTATCGGTTGCTTGCGCAGCCTATCAACTCAAGGCTACATCAGCATATCAAGTCCCATATAGATACCGAAGTATCTGTTCTAGCAGTAGTAGCAGATCTTACTGCGACGCTGAGCATTGAGGTCATTGATGACAGTAATAGCGATTGGACACCTGCACGCCTGACACAGTGGCAACTTAGCGACTGGGCACATATTTGCGAGCGGCTTGCGCGCCAAGGATTGACTGGTTATCTACGTCATAGTCAAGCGCCTGAGCACGCGCCGCCGACGCTTGTCATTACTAATGCCTATCCTAGTGATGACGAGGCTATCAGTAAAAATATCGGTGAGGTGCGCTATCATCAAGTGCTCCATGACCGTGTTCAAGCGCCTATTTTAGCCTTGAGTCAGCAAGTTACGACTGTCCCGTCATCTGTCACTATGCAACGATTTAACAGTGCAACTGTCGCCCACCCTACTCAATCTGCTAATACCGATGCAGACAATAGCAATACCCTCACCTTAGACAGTCCTGCCGCCTTTGCTCCGGTAACTGACACCGAAACTATTGATGAGGCCACTATACTGGCAAACAACGCTCGTAGTACACAAATTATCTATCATGCACTAGCTCATGCTACTGACCTAAATATAGCGGATACTTTTATGCTAACTGGTCATGCCTCGCTAAACCAGCACTACCGCGCTACTCATATTGTGCACTTAGCCCGTAATAGCTTAACCCATCTCACAGGTCTCACTATCAGCCGTCGACACCGCGAACGTCACGCCTCAAGCTTGGATAGTGGCAGTCATCTCACTCAACTTCGTCTTATCACTGCCGATACCCCTTGGGTGAGTAGCTTTTATAGTAGACAGTCGCTACCTGCGATGACGGGTATCACTGAGAGCCAGTCCGATAGTGACAGCCGTAATCACTTGACGCCCACTAAACTGTACGTGCTAGACGCTCCTGCACAAGTTATCAATCGCTTGGAGGCACAAGCTGGAGCCAATTACGGTACGCACTTCACCCATAGAGCGGATGACCAAACGGTAGTCCAAGCAATTGGTGATGGTGAGCATCTGATTAATACTGGCAGCTTACTATCTGCAACTCGCCCAAGCTTATTTACCACCACCGATGAACAGGCCATAGAAAGTGGCTATCGTCATACAGACAATGGCTTATCAGAATGGGTCACTGACCATCGTGAGGATAATGCGGCAACTCAATTGAATATCAAAGACGGTAATGTGAATGCTACTCTAAAAATGGGAATTATTAATTCAGCCAGTGGTGATAGCAGTAAGCGCGAAGGCATCAGTGCACGTACGGACAAGCAAGTGAGTATCAAAACAGGCGAAGCGCTCGTCCTCTCAAGCCAAGCCCAAACCCACGAACAATCAGGACAGCACGATTATCAACATCATACCCCTACTCTAACTCAAACCAGTCTTGGTGGTCAGCACTTAGCCGAGCGTTTAACGCAATTGTCAACAGGACTGGGTCGTAATACCAAAGATCATAAAGCGATTAAGACTCAGCTTGAGAGTATCGCAAAAGAACAAGAAGCAACTACGCATCAACAAATACCTTATACCCTGCTGGACAGTGCTGCTGATAGTAGCTACACGAGCACAGAGACGCTAATTCATCGCACAATGGGTGAACTGCTCACCACTACCCAACAAGACATGACAATAACTAGTGGCGATACGCATCATCAAGTGAGTAGTGAGTCATTAAACATCATCGCTGATGGTCAGCTGAGTATGACCAACGCCAAAGAGAACATTATCTTATCCGCGCACACAGGTAAGCTTAAGGCGACAGCTAAGCAAAACATCAATATCGCCTCGTCAACGAAAGAAGTTGAGATTGTGGCACAGGATAAAATCACGGTCACGGCTGGTGGGGCAAGTATTACACTCGAAGGCGCCAACATTACGATAGCGGGTAAGCAGTTCACCGAGAAGGCGGGTAAGCATACAAGGGCTGGGGGTGACGTTGATGGGTTAGGGTTGGTGAGTTTGCCGAGTGTTATTCCATATAAAAAGTCGCTGATGGACGGGGTTTATAATTTGGCTTATCAGTTTATTTTTGCAAAAGATATGCCTTACGCTAATGTAGCTTATACAGCTAAGAATATTATAACAGGTGAAACTACTAAAGGTACTACGGATAAAAATGGCTGGACTGAACAATTCTACACAGATACTGAAAATGAAATTGAAGTTCATTTAGATTTACCATGGCAGAACTTAATGAATGATAAACCATACAATTTAACTTATCAGTTCGTATTTGCTAACAATATACCTTATGCAAATGTTAAATACACAGGTAAGAATAAAAGAACTGGAGAAGTTTATATCGGTACTACTGACGAAGATGGCTGGACTGAAGAGTTTCATTCAGAGAGTGAAGACGAAATTGAATTAAGCTTAAATCTACCATGGCAAAACAATAAGGACTTTTTATGAGCGATCCAGTAATCCATGCTAAAAGATATACTAGTAATAGAACTCAAGCTAAACCCAAAAATAAAGCGGTACAAAAGATTTCTTACATTTCCGAAAAACAAATAAGCAACATAGAGGATAGAGCAACAGACGTTATAGTTACGGCATTATTAAAAGAGTATTCTAACGCTCCTAGTGGACTTTTAGGTGCATTACAAGCTCTGTTAGTAGGCGGAGAAGCCTCTATTAATCAAATAAGAAGTATTTTTCAAAAAGATTATAACTGGTATAAGTCTACTGGAGAGAGATTAGAATATCAAAAACTTAGTTCTATGCCTGGTGTAAGAAAATGTTTAGATTATATGAATTGGGATAATTACGATAGTTTTGAAGAAGCTTGGAAAGACGTAGGCAATCAATGTTCTAACAAATAGTATAATTATAAAAGTGAGATAGCAATGATAATCAACACTAACTACTTACTACTACTTAGTAGTATTCTTCTTTTAACGTCATGCCGTTATGACTCGAATTTAGTTGAACCAAAAAAAGCTTCATTAGTAGACTATATCGATAAAACTGATTTAGAGAGATATGGATTTTCGACCCAAGATATTGAGAACTTCGATATTAAAATCAAAGATAGTAGTTTATTTGCGAATCACTATAAGAGCTATGAGACTAATGGATTTACAATCTTATCAAGTGAAGAAAATCCTAAACATATTTTTATACTGAAAAATAATAAATTTATCGCTTCTTTCGATGACAAATCAAGAAGCCTATATTCCACAAAAACTAATATTCCTACACGATTAGATGCTCTAATTACCTATATTCCTTCAATCCCCTCTTTAAGATATAATAATGAGTTGTTAAGCTATTACGACCTTAATTTGGACGGTATTGATCTTATTAGTGAGTTTGTACCAACTGACGATAAAGGACTAGATTATTTTTCAGCAGAACTATTAGGTACACCAAACCTCAATATAATTGAAGCAAAAATACCTGACAAAAACTGCAAAGCATTAGTCGGTTATTATGCTTGCTGTTCTTTGAATCAAGGAGGTTATGCGGCTTATAAGTTTGGTTATCAAGAAGGATGGACTAGCATTCCTTCTAACAAGATACTGAATAAAGCTTGTAATAGTGAAAATTTTGAAGCTGCTAAGAATGAATTAAAGGATAAGCTGTTCCCAGAATTATAAGTATTGTATTTACTGAACTTGATTTTTGAACTAAACGCACTTGATTTTAACCAATAAGCAAGTGAGCATCAAAACGGGTGCAGCGCTCTTCCTTTCAAGTCAAGCTCACACCCACGAACAATCAGGACAGCACGATTATCAGCATCACACCCCCGACTCTGACCCAAACCAGTCTCGGTGGTCAACATCTATCTGAGCGTCTCACGCAACTCGCTACTGGATTAGGGCGTAATATCAAAGACCATTCAACTATCAAGACTCAGCTTGAAGCTATAAGCGATGAACAAGAAAACGAAACTCATCAAACCTTGCCTTATACTCTTATCGATAGCGCCGCTGATAGTAGCTACGTCAGCAATGAAACCCTAATCCATCGCACTATGGATGAACTCTTAACAACCACCCAGCAAGACATGACAATAACTAGTGGCGATACGCATCATCAAGTGAGTAGTGAGTCATTAAACATCATCGCTGATGGTCAGCTGAGTATTCATTTAAAAGTCGTACAAGATGGCGAAGCAAGAGCACGGCGTATAGCTGCTGTTTATGCAAAATTCTATCTAGAACATAGCGATGTAAACGGTAATGCAAAATATAAAGGGCGACATTTTTGGATGGGACTTGGGGCTTTTGCTAGTAAAACCATTGCTGATGCATTGGGTCACTGGTCTACTTCAGCGGATGGAGGATTATTTGGTGTTGTCTATAACTTCAAACTGGGTAATTTTTGGCTCTATCAAGATATCGCTGGATGGCATTTTGAATACAATCAATGCAGCTCTAACTTTAGTAGTTGTATAAGCCAGCGTAATTCTAATAACTATATCCCAGAAGTTAAAACGATGGTCTATGATTCGCATGGCGCATACAATGTACTACCTAAAATACGCAATCTAGGTGCAAGTCAATACATCAAACCTGCTTTTGACGCAACTAAAAAATTTGAAAAAACTCCTCCTGATAGAACAAGTAAAAGAAAGGCACAGCAAAGAATAAATCTTATGCAACTCGCTAATCACGAGCAGCGTGAAGTGCTACAAAAGATAATCTATCAAAAAAGTGGTTTTAGAGCAGGATTGGGTTTTGCCGAATTTTTCAGAGGAAATTTGTCCATTCCTGAAATTCAAATGGTCTATACCTCTGAGGCAGATACTAAGGATGCAGACTTAAAAAATATTGCACCTGCTGATATTAAGCTGGCTGATATTACTAAGAGAATGAAGTGGATTACCAGTGTTGCCGAGCAATTTATAAAGCTTATGAATAACGATATTACGAAAGTAAAAGTTGAAAGAGAGATGGTAAAAATAGCAGGATGGACCAATAAAACTTAGGAATAGCTATGTTTAGACGTCAACTTATTAAGACAGTATTACTAGCAATTTCATTACCACTATCTACAGTAGCCTGTAGTGAAAATAACAAAGGAAATGCAATGCCGCCTCATGCTTATGTCTCAGTAAAAGAGAGTCCAGAAACTTTTAAAAAAAATAATGAGGACATTAAACAGTATTGGAGTTTTGATGATAATCCGCTCAATATTGGCAGCTTAGGGGTTACTTTTTATGAAATTAACTTTCCATCTAACAATGGGACTGCCACCTTTAACTTTCCTAATGTTCCATCACTTACTGTTGATAATGTAGGTATGACCTCAGGCTTCTATATTCATGATAAACCTAAACGAGGCATACAGTCGGTTCGAATTGATTTTTTCGTCCCTAACTCTCAAGGCAGCTATGGTGTTACGAAAAAAGATGCCTATATCGCCATACAAAAGTTGTTCAAACAGCTAGAAGAACAAGGTTGGCAAAATGACCGTCGTGTCACTAGTGCTCGTATATCTGTTGAAGATGGTTATGCCTATGGCACTAATGAAACTGTCTTATCTAGCACTCTTAACTATCAATACACTCTAACCTTTGATCAGTTTAAAACACTGCCGAGTTTGCAATTTTGGGATCTGCGACATGGTACTGATGTGTTCTTAGATATTACTATGCAATATAACTTTGAAGAAGAGATTAATAATTACGTTTATATGGTCAGCTTAGATTTTAGCTCCGAAGAAACTTATATCAACAGTTATATCAGTTATGATAATCCAGACGATACCATGGAATCAGTCTTTACAGAAGCTTATCCAGACTTACCGCTAGGCAGATTACAATCAGAGAGTGAAGCTTTAGAGATAGGTTTAGACATCCAGCAAGACCAACTCGACTATGCCCTACCTCTTGTGTTAGAGAAAACAGGTATTGACACCAGCAAGTTTGTCTCCATTGATCCTTATAAAATAACTTACGATGAGTTTATTGAGCGTCAAGAGGCTGGCGAAGACATGACGCCTTATTATGAGGATCAAACCAAGCCTAATCAACCCGAAATCACCAGTCAAGCAAAGGGTCGTTGCCTACCAAACCAGCCGTGTCCTAAATCAGGCTACTGGTTTACTCAAGCAAAAGCGGACAGTCGTGCTTACTTTGAAAAAGGCGACATCATGCCAGACTATCCTAACAATAATTGGGGTGAAGTGATTTGGCAGTTTGAAGGTGAGAAAGGTTAGTTTAAAATAACCTAAAAATCCACTTTGCCTCGCAACACTTTTGTCCTTCCTCGCTGGGTTTTTTGGTCGGTACGTTTACGTTTGGCATTATTACTCGGTTTGGTTGCACGCCGCATCTTGCTGACATAAGTCGCATTTACAATAAACTGTTGCAACCGCTCAAAAGCATCCATCTTGTTACGTTCTTGAGTGCGAAACTGTTGCGCCTTTAGCACGAACACACCCTCTTTAGTTATTCGACTGTCTTTACTTGCCAATAGACGCCGCTTTTGTGATTCACTGAGACTTGAAGTGTTTATATCAAAACGCAAATGAATAGCCGATGCGACTTTATTGACGTTTTGTCCACCTGCACCTTGTGACCGTATTGCGCTGATCTCTACCTCGTGATCGTTTAGACTGATGGTTTTGGTTATAAAAATCATGGCTGGCTTTTGTAGGTAATAATTTTCGTTTATCATAAACCATTATCAAATAGGCTGCCACTTATCTAATAACTGACGGCAACGCTGAATCACTGGCGCATCTACCATATTACCATCTATCTTAAATACCGCATGCCCACTACGCTCATATTCTGTCACGACGCGCTTAGCAAATTCCATTTCACTGTCTGTGGGTGATAAAGCGCGCTCAACGACTGACACTTGCTTCGGATGAATACAGAGCATCCCTAACATTCCCATCTCTGACCACAGCTCTACTCGGCTCTGCAGACCATCCTCATCGTTAAAATCGGGATAAATCGTATCAATAGGTGCTAATAGTTGATGTACTTTTGAGGTTATCAGTAGCTGGTAACGAATTTGATTGGCAATAATATCTGATGCGGTTGTGCCGACTGTTACGTTTAGATCATTGCACAAATCAAGAAATCCGTAGCTAAAAGCCAATAGCCCTGACGCGCCAGCCATACTATCGATTTGATATAGCCCAACAGCACTCTCTACTAGCGCAATTACAGGTAGATTTGTGACTTTATGAACATGCTCAATATCTGCTGCTTGTTCGGCTTTAGCTAATATTACTCCAGCAAGATTAGGCAGCTGCTGACATAATATTAAGTCTTTGGCGAATTCGCTACTACTCGCTTGGTTAATGCGTACCCAAACAGGGAGGTAGTCGGCGCTATTATAATAGTCTTGCAATGACTGACGTGCTTGCTCTTTGTCTGCTAGAGCAACGGCGTCTTCTAAATCAACAATTACCGCATCTGCACCACTGGCAAACGCTTTTGCTACTCGATCCATTCTGGTTGCAGGGACAAATAGCCAACTCTTAGTACTGGCAAATTGGGTATTAGTAAAGACTGCTTGGTGAGCATTAATTGACTGCATACTTAAATGACTCCTTGAGTAAGAATTTCTATTATTATTGCGTTAATCTATAGTTGCTTAAAAATAAAACGAGTACATCCATCAAAATGTATCGCTGGGATAAATTTCCCTCGCTTGCTGTGCACTTCGTCAGACAGAGGCTTCGCAAAATTCATCCCAGCAACACTATATTTCTGTTATGGAGAATAGACTATATTATGCCAATAAACAGCTAACGATAACATTGAGTTAATGAGCGAATTGGCTTATGCTTTTGAAAGTTTGATTTTATTTTTTGAAAAACTAATAAGAACAGGAAGAACACTATGTTTGAACGTATCGATCATTATGCTGGCGATCCTATCTTGGGGCTAATGGATAAATTTACTGCTGATTCTAACCCTAATAAAGTTAATCTAGGCATCGGCATTTATTACGATGAAGTAGGTCAAATGCCAGTACTGGAATGCGTAAAGGCTGCCGAGCAGCGTATTGCTGACCCCATTGAGCCTAGACCTTATCTACCTATGGCGGGACTGCCTGGACATCGTAAAGCCTGTCAGGATTTGCTATTTGGTAGAGACGCTCAAGTGCTAAAGGAAGGAAGAGTCGCTACTATTGCTACTCTTGGTGGCTCTGGCGCATTAAAGGTAGGCGCTGAGTTTATCCACGAGTGGTTTCCACAGTCCAAATGCTATGTTAGCGACCCAACGTGGAGCAACCATATTGCTATCTTTGAAGGCTGCGATGTTAAAGTAGGCACTTATCCTTACTACGACAAAGCCACTAGTAGTATCAAATTTGATGAGATGATCAGCTTTATTTAAAAGCTAAACAAGAATGACGTAGTATTACTGCACCCTTGCTGCCACAACCCAACGGGCATGGACTTAACGCAGGCGCAGTGGGATAAAGTGCTAGACGTTATGAAGCAGTGTGAACTCATTCCCTTTATGGATATCGCTTATCAAGGCTTCGGTGAAGATATGGATAGCGATGCTTATGCCATTCGCAAAGCTGTCGATATGGGCTTGCCTGTATTCGTTAGCAATTCATTCTCCAAAAATCTATCCGTATATGGCGAGCGAGTTGGCGGTCTATCGGTGGTCTGCCCTACTGTAGATGAAGCCGAGCGCGTGTTTGGACAGTTGAATTTTGTCGTACGCCGTAT
>JBBSUA010000022.1:0-13318 GCA_038235315.1 Pseudomonadales bacterium
CGACTTTATCTTCGGCTTGCCACAGCTCAAATACTGGCGTACGGTCACCCACTAGGAAGTAGGCCAATGCTGACAATACTGGTACCCAAACCATAATGATCAGACGACTTTTGATATTAGGGGTAATCATGGGTGCCACTTGACGCTGTGCATCTAACAGTTGACGCTCAAGCTCAAGTTTCTGATTTTGATAATGGCTGTCATCGATAATGCCCGTATCTTTATCTGTTTTGAGCTCTGCTAGACGTTCACGAAATACCGCCACGTTGATATCTAACAGTTGATTATCAACAGGCTTATCTTGCGCCGTCTTTGATCGTAACCAAGGTACGATAACGATGAGAGCAAGTATAAGAGCAATAAGTAAGCTTAGGGCAATAAATAAGCCAAAAGTAGAAAATAGGGTCATTTTTTGTCCTCTGGGCTAGTGATTTCATGATCAGCGGTATTGGTATCGACGCTTAATAATAGGCGATCAAGTTCTGCCTTTTCGGACAGCGTTAAGGGCTGAGCAGTGCTATCTATAATGACGCCACTCTGACCACGAGCGACGACTTGACGACGTTTGCTTTGCCAAAACCAGCCAGCAATGAGCAAAATAAGCAGTAGCGGCGGAAAGAACCACAGTATCCATGTCGATGGACGTACTGGTGGCTTATAGCTGATGAAGTCGCCATAGCGCTCTTGCATATAGACACGAATCTCGCCATCACTACGACCGTCTTTAATCAGATCATAAATTTTTTGCTTTAAGTCCTGAGCAATAGGGGCATCAGAGCCTGCAAGATTTTGATTTTGGCATTTAGGACAGCGCAGCTCTTCAATCAAACCACGATACTGTGCTTCTTGCTGTGGTGAATCAAAATCGTAAACATCGATAGCTGCGTATACTGACATACTCAGTAAAAACACCAACATTAAGCTTGTAAGTCTAAGAATTATAGTCACTGACACGCCTCCTCAACCTGACTTGGATCTGGAGCACTCGCATTTTTACTGGCTTCATTGAGCACCATCAAACAGGGCGTAATACGCTCTTGCCAATTCACTTCATTGATCTCACCAATAATATGCTGGCGAATAATCCTATCTCCATCAACTACGAATGTTTCAGGTGCACCCGTTAAGCCCAAGTCTAAGGCGAACTGCCCTGTCAAATCTTGAAAAGATACGGAGAAAGGATCGCCACGCTGATTAAGATAGCTGAGCGCATTACCGATCTCATCTTTATAATTGATCCCAACAATATTGACGCCACGCTCTTCTAACTGCATCAAAAACGGATGCTCAATGATACAAGTCGGACACCATGAGCCCCAAACGTTAATCAAAAATGGTTTGTTCGGTAAATTATCATTGGTCATGATACGGGTAGTATCTGACAGCAACGGCAGCTCAAAAGTTGGTACTGGGCGCTCAAGTGCCGTATTAGTCACAATCTCAGTAGGCTTGCCAAGACGGGCGTACAACACAACAATCAATGCAAAAAAAACAACCAATGGAATCAAAAACCATGGTCTTATTTGCTTTTTCTTGATGATTTTTTTATCAAGTTTGTTACTTTGTTTGTCATGTTGATTGGGAGTGTTATCTGATGTACTCATCTTAGCTCTCCCTTATGGTAGCTACTGGCGTTACCGAATCAATGATCACATCATTATTCTCACTGTCACCAATGGAATAAGATGCGGTGGTCTTCTTGAGTCGATAGCGTCTATCAAGCATGCTTATCAAACCACCTAAAGCCATGATAATAGCCCCAAGCCATATCCAGCGAATCAATGGTTTTACATAGATGCGAACTGCCCATTGCTTGCTACCGTCAGCGATAGGCTCACCAAGCGCGACATACAAATCACGCATGAGGCTAGCATCAATTGCTGCCTCAGTCGTCGGCATGGTACTGATAATATAAGTCCGTTTTTCAGGATAGAGTGTGGCTACTTCATTACCATTCTTGCTCACTTTAACTTCAGCTTGCGTGGCATCAAAATTACTGCCTCTAACGTCTTTTATGTCACTGATCAAAAAGTCATAGCCTTGTACATTGACGCTTTCGCCAATACCTAGTGCGACATCACGCTCAATACTCAAGCTACTCGTAAAGGCAACGCCAATGACCGCAATCAATACTCCGATATGAGCGGTCTGCTGACCCCAATAGCTCAGGCGTAGCTGACGCAAGCCATTAAATAAACTAGGCGCATTTTTAGTCTTATCTCTAAAATCAACCACCATCCAAAACAGTACCCAAAAGCTAACCGCTAGCGTCACGCCAATATTGAGCATCGAAGAAGGGTGAGTAAAATAAGCAATAATCGCTGCCAACACTAAGCTGCTAACAGCTATGACCATCCCTATACCCAACAATGGACGCTTGTCTTTTTTCCAGCGAATATTAGAACCCATACCCATCGCCACTAGCAACAGCCATGTCAATGGTACAAAGAGCGCATTAAAGTAAGGAGATCCTACTGATACCTGACCTAAATTGAAGGCGTCAGCAATGATAGGATAAAGAGTGCCAAGCAGTACCACTAAAGTGGAAATCAAAATAATAGCGTTGTTAATAACCAAAAATGACTCACGTGAAATCAGCTGATATTGGCTTTCAACCGTCAAACGCCAACCACGTATCGCGAACATGAGCAGTCCACCACCAATAATAGCGCCAAGAATAGCTAAAATCACTAAGCCACGAGTAGGATCGGCTGCGAATGAATGCACTGAGGTAATGACTCCTGAGCGCACTAAAAAAGTACCCAGTAGACTTAACGCAAAAGCAAAAATAGCCAGCATGATCGTCCATGCCTTAAACACTCCGCGCTTTTCGGTAACGGCTAACGAATGCAATAGTGCAAGGCTGGCAAGCCATGGCATCAAAGACGCGTTCTCTACTGGATCCCAGAACCACCAACCGCCCCAACCAAGCTCGTAATAAGCCCACCATGACCCTAATGCGATACCCACAGTCAAAAAGCCCCAAGCAGCCAGCGCCCAAGGACGCGACCAGCGTGTCCACACGGCATCCAAACGCCCTTCCCACAATGCCGCCATACAAAACGCAAATGGGACTACCGTACCAACATAGCCCATGTATAGCATTGGAGGATGGATAATTAAGCCAAAATCTTGTAATACTGGGTTTAAATCAGCACCATCGACAGGTAGGTTAGGTAGCGTGCGCTCAAAAGGTGATGACGTAAAGATCAGCATAGCCAGCATCATCAACTGTACGCCAGCTAAGATAATCAGCACTCGTGCGCGCATTGACAACGGTAGACCGCGACTGAAATAGGATACCAGTGCGCACCATGTGGCCATGATAGTCATCCATAATAATAGCGACCCTTCATGTCCGCCCCACGTTGCCGACAGCTTATAATACCAAGGCAACAAGGTATTAGAATGTTGCGCCACGTAGACGAGGCTAAAGTCATTATAATAAAAACCTGCCATCAAGGCGGTAAATGACATTATCATAGCCACAAACTGTGCCCAAGCCAGACTTGGTGCTAGACGCTGCCATGCCACTTGATTACGCATTACCCCAATGGTCGGTAATACAACCTGCATGATCGCCAACATAAAGGCGGCTAATAAAGCAAAATAACCTAATTCTGTGATTAACATACGGTCTAACCTTGTTTACCCTGATACGGTCATAGTTTACTTTAGGCTATGCGCTTTCTAAAAAATTCAAAAGCGTCCAATGACTAAAGTAGTTATTGATAGTTAACATTGTTCAGATAACTTAGTGGTTCTCTTTATATTGTCTGTCATTGCGGTAAATCATATAGCCCGTTCGAAATAAAATCGATCCGTCACTATTGTCGTGCTACTGCATGGCTGGAAAAAATACGAGCACTAAATGCAGCCAACCGGCCAAAAATCCGGTCAACCCGCCCAACACAATAAGTGTTGTCTCATCTTCACGAAAAGCAGGTCGTAGTAAGTTTTGAAACTCATTGGGTGATAATGCACGTATACGATCGCGAAACAGTCCAAAAATCTTACTCGCACGGCTCTCATTAAGCTCAGGATCACGCATGGGTACCATCGTTGCTGTAATAGACTTATCAATGATGGTATTTTTTAGATGTCCAAACTCGCGACGACCTAGACTCATCCGTAGCGTCGTTCTGACTATTGGTGACTCAAGCAGTTGATATAAATGCGACTTCATCAACTCACGTGTTTGCGCGGCACGCTCTCCATACATCATCTCATTCATGATGTTCTCAAGCGTGACCAAGTCTGTCACCACAATCTCCGCAAAAACCTCAGAGACCTCTTCTTGACGTTTCATAAAACCGCCCTGCCAGCGGAATTTTGACATATGCGGGATTTGTAATTTGATAAATGGAAAGGTCGAGCTGCGTTCAAAAAACTTCAGATAGGAGACAAATCGTGGCTCTACTGGATTAAACACCATCCAAATGGCAATCCAATTGGTCAGCAGTCCCCAAACGGCAGCAAAAAACGGTACGGTCCAATGCTGAGGAACGACTAAAAAGATAAACATTTGGATAATACCGAAAACAAGACCAATCAGCGCGCTAATGTGCCAAATGAAATTAATTTCTTTTTGACCAACTTTTAGGAACATATTAACCATTAAACGTCGATCACTTTCCATCTTATTGACGATCATTTGGCGCATATCGACTAAATCTTCGACATGATAAGTCAGATCACTCACCAAGGATTGCATAATCTCAGGCAGTGCCTGATGCGCTTGGTTATATATTCGGCGTTTGAGCGCATAAGGAATATTTCCCCATAGCGTCTCTGAACGCTCAAGCATAATCTCATCAATGAGCGGTTCGAGGTTTTTATCGACGGCGTCAGTAATAAATACTGCCATCTGTTCGGGTTCCATCGCTTGAAAGAACTCATCAAGTGAACCTAGCTTAGATAAAGTCTGATCGACAATCTCACCCGATATTTTGCCAGCTTTACGCGGGACAATGCCTTGCCAACCGAGACCTGGCAACCCAAAAAATGGGAAGTTTTTGATACGAATACCCCGAAACTTAATGGGATAAAACAGCATTTTGAGCGCCATCCACACGTGTACCCAAGTAACAAATGCGGTCACTGGTGGGATGGTCAGCATGGCAAAAAACTCTGGATGCTCAGCGAGTGTTTGCCATATGGAGGTTGCAACCATGAATCTTTATGCCCCTGACTTAACGGTTATCGTCGATCTGGTATGAATAATACTGGTGTGAGTGTTATCTGTGCCTAGGCAATGCCTGCTTAGCAAAACCGCACTTTTAACAAGGATAAAAGCTACAAATAAAGCGGTCTAATTTTAACATACTTGCCATTTATTAGCACTTCTAGAGCGTTGTAAGTTGTGACTCCATGTAACTAAAATTTAATTGTAATCTCGCTATAAGACCTTGTTATTTGAATCTTAAGCACCATGAAATATTTTTTGAATGTGCCTGACTATATGCAGAAAACATCTATATACAGAAAAAATCTACTAAAATGTTAAGCAACGCTAATAAAAACCTTATCATCATAATAGTATCAGCTTGACTATGTAATGGAGGGCAATAATAGGCGCATCGTTCAGCGTCACATCATTTGTTCTGCTATAATTTATTAGCGACTAATCATCAATATTCGTAGCCATAGCCAAAAATTAGGCCTGTAAAGCGCTGTAATAATAAAAACCATACTATGTTATTGAAATTATTATTGTTATCGTCTATATTTGCCACGCATTTTGCTGCTGAAAATTGTTTTTTGTTACTCATCACTTAATTATCGTTTTTAGCTAATCCAAACCTTGGTACCGACTTTACATGAATAAACCGCTAGCTCCAGACACCGAACAGACCAACCAAGTTTTTATACATCGGATTATCATATTTGGGGTATTGATTTTTGTAGGTCTAAGTGTTTTGTTGCTACGCTATGGCTATCTACAAGTCTACGCGCATGATAAATATAGTACGCAAGCGGATAACAACCGTATCAAGCTGATATCAGCACCGCCAAGTCGGGGTTATATTTACGATCGTAATGGGATTTTGCTGGCCGACAATCAGCCTGTATTTACGGCTATGCTCAGCCCAGATGAGGTAGAGAACCCAGAACGTACGCTCAATCTACTTGCGCCTATTTTTGAGCTCACTGATACTGATATTGCTGATATTTTGGCACGTCTAAGTCGTAGCAAAAACGATCCAGTGACCATAAAAATTGATTTGTCTGAAATGCAGTTAGCCCAGTTCAGTGAGCGTAAACCCTTTTTTCGCGGGGTGACCATTCAAAGTAAGTTAACACGCTCCTACCCCTATGATGAGCTGTTCGCACATGTCATTGGCTATGTTGGACGCATCAATGATAAAGAAACAAAGAGAATTGATAAAGACCGTTATGCAGGTACTGACCTTATTGGCAAGATTGGTATCGAAGACTTTTATGAAGACATCCTACTTGGACAGCCCGGTTATCAGTCAGTAGAAACCGACGCCTATGGTAACATCATACGGCAGTTAGAAACCGAAGCACCCGTTGCAGGCAACGATATTACCCTGAGTTTAGATTACGGTCTGCAAACAGTGGCACAGGAGCAGCTGGCCGGACGTCGCGGTGCCATTGTCGCCATAGATCCTAAAAACGGTGATGTGCTAGCGTTCGTTAGTAACCCAAGTTATGATCCTAATCCTTTTATTTCTGGTATCTCTTTTAAAGACTATGATGCTCTGCGTGAAGACCTAGATGAACCCTTATACAATCGTGCTTTACAAGGTACTTATCCGCCCGGCTCTACTATTAAACCATTTGAAGGGTTAGGTGGCATTCATTACGGTCTACGTAATTGGGATACTACTATTTACGATCCCGGTTATTTCAGCTTGCCCGGCGACTCGCATCGTTTTCGCGATTGGAAACGCGGCGGTCATGGGACAGTAGATCTAAAGAAATCTATCGTTATGTCAGTCGATACTTATTATTATAAGCTGGCTTATGAGATGGGTATTCAACGCCTCCATGACTGGATGGTGCGTTTTGGGTTCGGCGAAGAGACAGGTATTGATTTGCCTAATGAAAAATCCGGCATCATGCCCTCCCCTAAGTGGAAAAAAGACACCTACGATAAAAGCTGGCTCCCGGGCGAGACTATCTCCGTCAGTATTGGTCAAGGGTATTTTTTAGCAACCCCGCTACAGATTGCCAATGCTACCGCCATGACAGCCAATAAAGGCTATCATATTACGCCACATCTATTAAAAAGTAGTGAGGGCGATGCAAAAGTCAACGTCATCACTAAGCCTGATGGCAAAATAGACTACAACGGTAAGCCTTCGGATTGGTTGAGAATGCATGATGCTATGGAAACCGTAATCAAAGCGGGTACTGGTCGTGGTATCTATACCCCGAACTATCGTATCGCTGGCAAGACTGGTACTGCGCAGGTAAAATCAATCGCGCAAGGCAAAAGTTATAATAAAGCCGCCCTCGATAAGCGCCAGTGGGATCACGCTTGGTTCAATGGTTTTGCACCGGTTGAAAATCCAGAGATTGCCTTGGCAGTGCTGGTTGAGAACGGTGGTGGCGGTAGCGTCGTTGCGGCTCCTATTGGTCGTGCACTGTTTGACTATTGGATACTCCAGCGCAAAAAAAATCCTATTTTGCCACCCAATGCCGATCAGTTAAAGGTAATCAAACGCCAAAAAGCAGTCGATAAAGCGGCACGAGACGCTATCCGTGATGCCGAGAGTTTGTTAAAAGAACAAGCTGAAGCAACATCTACTGTGCCAGTAACTTAATAAATCTTTTGTGAGACCTATGAAAAAGCCTTTAACAGCACGTCAGTCTAAGCGTACTGCAGATCATAAAATCAAGCAGGCTGTCGCTGGGCGTGTACGCATCATCGGTGGTCAATTCAAGCGTCGGAGTGTGACCTTTATTGATGCAGATGGGCTGCGACCAACACCTGATCGTGTGCGTGAGACCTTATTCAACTGGTTACTTACCGATGTATATAGCGCGCGGGTACTCGATAGCTGTGCAGGTAGTGGTGTATTAGGATTTGAAGCGCTATCTCGCGGAGCGGCGCATTGCACTTTTATTGAAACCAATAAAGCACAAAGTGAACTACTTGAGCAAAGTGCCCAGCAATTGCAAGTCGATGCTGATAGCTATCGAATCATACAGGGGGCAGCTGAGCTCATCTTAAGTCAAGAGTACTGTGCTGATACCAAGGCTAACCAGCCTTTTGACGTGGTCTTTATAGATCCTCCTTATGCACAAGATTTGTGGCAACCGATTTTAACGGCCTTAATTGTCAATAATTTAATTAGCATAGAGACGATTATTTATTTAGAAGCGGATAAGGATTTAAGAGATCAACTAGAGGCATTAGCACTATCTCTTAGCTCAACCCTTACTGAACAAGGTCTAAATAGCTTTGAATGTATTAAGCAAACCAAAGTTGGACAAGTTGTCGCTGGACTTTACCGTCTATCATCGTCATAATCACTCAGCTATAGTTAAACTCAGCCAAAATCGTTATACGGTTATCCTCGCCTGATATATTATTCGCGCTTGGCTTCTGTGTGTCGGAATTATTCATCTTTGACTGTAGTTCGAATGAATAAATGTTAAAAACCGCCAAAAATCTGCCAAAAATCAGTATTTAATAAGCAGCAGGCGAAAATAAACCCTAATGCAGCTTGCAAGCGTAGGCGCTACTGCTTATAATGTGCAGTCTGTTTTTTGAGAGCCCCGTTCCCAGCTAAACTCTCAACGAATTCTAAAATTTAAGGTTTTATCATGAAAACACTTAGTGCAAAACCAGCTGAAGTGACCCATGACTGGTTTGTCGTAGATGCTGACGGCAAAACTCTTGGTCGCTTAGCCACTCAAATTGCTAGTCGCTTACGTGGCAAGCATAAGCCTTCTTTTACGCCGCACGTTGACACTGGTGACTTTATTATCGTCATTAATGCTGACAAAATCACGGTAACGGGCAAAAAAGCGAAAGATAAAAAGTACTATCGTCACAGTGGTTATCCAGGCGGTATTAAAGAGACCAACTTCTCTAAGCTGCTTGCACATAAGCCTGAAGATGTTCTACATAAAGCAGTCAAAGGCATGCTTCCAAAAGGTCCTCTTGGCTATGCAATGATCAAGAAGCTGAAACTATATGCGGGTACTGATCATCCACATGAAGCTCAGCAACCTAAAGAACTAGACATCTAAGGAATTACTTATGGAACGCAATTACGGAACTGGTCGTCGCAAGACTTCTACCGCTCGTGTCTTTTTATCAAAAGGTACTGGTAGCATTATCGTTAACGGTAAGCCACTTGATGAATATTTCAGTCGCGAAACCTCACGTATGGTTGTTCGTCAACCATTAGAGTTGCTTGACTCACCTACTGCTTATGACTTATACGTTACTGTTAAAGGTGGTGGTATTAGTGGTCAAGCGGGCGCAATCCGCCATGGTATCACTCGTGCTCTAATTGAGCTTGATGAGACTAATAAGCCTGCTCTAAAAGCAGCTGGCTTTGTAACTCGTGACTCACGTCAAGTCGAACGTAAGAAATTGGGTCTACGTAAAGCACGTAAACGTCCTCAATTCTCAAAACGTTAATCAAAGCTATTTTCTATTTGCTCGTTACTATTACTGGTTATATTACCGCTACTTAGTACGAGTCTATAGAACCATAGGTTTGCAAAGCCTTATAAGTTGATTACTGCTTATAAGGCTTTTTTATGGCTGACGATTTGATAGAACTTTGATACCACTATGGTGAAAGTATTTTAAAAATGCTACGGTGCTGCAGATGTATCGATATTACTTTTCATTGGCTATAGGCAAAAAACTCGCTTGCAAAGTGCTCAGCGCTACCCCATCATGATGATTACTTTCCATCATTAGCCTTAATATTATGAAAGCGCCTGAACAATTTGATCCTAGTAAGCCTGATGCGCAGAACAGCATACCGTCTAATCATACGCAACAGAACACGTCCACAAGATCACCGGCAATCGCTGCTGGCACGCCAACCATTACGCAAACTCATAAACAAACTGCCCAAGCCGATAAAAAGCCTTTTGAATGGTCATTTTTATCGCCTCAATATTGGGGTATTTGGATATTACTCGCCGTTGCTCTACCGCTCATTTATTTGCCGTTACGTTGGCAGTTTTGGCTAGGGCGCAAGCTCGGTATTATGATCTATAAATTAGTAAACTCACGTCGCCGTGATACCCTCATTAACCTAAAACTAGCCTTTCCAGAGAAGCCTGAAGTTGAACGCGAGTTGATGGCTAAGCAAGTTTTTGTCAACCAAGGTATTGGTGTCTTTGAGACCTTGTGTGCATGGTTTCGTCCTAATGTGTTTACTCGAACGGTTTCTATCTCAGGCTTGCAGCATCTTATCACTGCTCAAAATGAAGGTCGCGCAGTTATTTTACTGGGTGCTCATTATACGATGCTAGATCTTGGCGGTATGTTTTGTACGCAGTTTTTCCCTGTGGATGGCATGTATCGGCCGCAAAACAATGCGCTGCTTGACTGGTTTATTTACAACGGTCGTACCCGTATCTTTGGCAAGCAGATTTCTAGTCGTGATATGCGTAGTTTAGCCACGTCTATTAAAGCTAAACATGTGGTTTGGTATTCCCCTGATCAAGATTATGGTCTCAAGCAAGGGGTTATGGCACCCTTTTTTGGTGTGCCAGCAGCGACCATTACCGCCTCAAGACGTATTGCTAAGATGGGTAATAAGACCAATCCTCCAGCAGTGATGGCGCTACATACTTATCGGCAAACGCCTGATAATTTACCTCGTGGCAAACGTCCTCATTATCATCTGACGATAACTTCAGAATTAGAAAATTACCCAAGTAACGATGAAGTGGCAGATGCGACGCGAGTCAATGAGTTGTTAGAGGGTTTGATTCGTATCGATCCCACTCAATGGATGTGGTTTCATCGACGTTTTAAAAACACGCCCAACGGGCGCAGCACTATCTATAAATGACTCAAACCTGTAAGCCTTTACTCAAATTTGCTATAATTTGGCGCTACCATTTAGCGTGCTTAATGATGGGCTAATAAACATAATAATGGACTTTTCATGACGAATAATGACAGTAAGAAGCTTTCTAACAGCGAAGCGACCGCCAATAAGCGTATCTTAACCGGTATAAAACCAACAGGTATTCCGCATCTAGGTAACTATGTCGGTGCCATTCGTCCAGCGATTCAATCTGTTCAAAACAGCGATGATGAAGCGTTCTTTTTTTTAGCAGATTATCACGGTATTATTGGCTGTTATGATCCTGCAGTCATTCATGAATCGACCAAAGCGATTGCAGCGACGTGGCTCGCTTGTGGCCTTGATCCTGAGCGTGTGACTTTTTATCGGCAGTCAGATGTGCCAGAGATACCAGAGCTGGCGTGGATACTCAATTGTTCGTGTGCTAAAGGGTTAATGAACCGCGCCCATGCTTATAAAGCATCCGTTGATATCAATAACGAAAAAACTGATGTCGACCCCGATCAAGGCATCACTATGGGTCTGTTCGGCTATCCGGTGTTGATGGCTGCTGATATCTTGATGTTTAATGCCACTCATGTGCCAGTAGGTCGTGATCAAATACAACACATTGAGATGGCGCGTGATATCGCGGGCACTTTTAATCATAAATATAAGCCGCTATTTACGCTACCTTCAGCCGTTGTCGATGATGAGATGCCTCTATTAACGGGTCTTGATGGACGTAAAATGAGCAAAAGCTATGGCAATACCATCCCACTATTTGGTGAGTCTAATCCACAAGTCAGCGCTGAAAAGCAGATGCACAAAGCCATTATGAAAATCGTGACCAATTCACAATTGCCAGATGAGCCAAAAGATCCTGACGACTCAGCGCTATTTGAGATTTATAAAGCTTTTGCCACTCCTGAAGAAATCATAGATATGCGCGCGCAATTCGCGTCTGGTATCGGTTGGGGCGATGCCAAACAAGCCTTATTTGAAAAAATTAATACTGAGATTGCGCCATTCCGTGCCCGCTATCAAGAGCTAATGGACAACCCAAAAGAGTTGGAAGAGATATTACAAATGGGCGCTGCTAAAGCTCGCCGTTATAGTCAAAAACAATTGGATAAAACCCGCCGTGCTATCGGTATCCGTCCATTGGCTAAGCTTAAGTAATAGAGTAATCATTGCAATCACAACAGATAATAAACGCGAAAACTGAGCGGCAAGTTGCCTCTATAGCGACAGATGTGCACGACATGTCATTGCGCATCTATCAGACACCCGTTCAGCAGCTGCCGGATGATCTGTATGTACCGCCACAAGCGTTTGCTATTTGGCTTGAGCAATTCGCGGGACCGCTTGATTTTTTATTATATCTAGTCAAAAAAAACAACGTTGATCTGACCCAAATGCTAATATTGCCCATTACTGAGCAATATCTAGCCTATATAAATGAGTTAGATACCGAGCACTTTGAACTGGCTGGTGATTATCTACTGATGGCATCAACTTTAGTCGCTATCAAAACCGAGCTGCTATTACCGAAACCACAAACGCCTGCTGATGAGCGTGATCCAAAAGCCGAACTAATTGAGCGTTTAGAAGCCTATGCGCAGATTAAAGGGGCAAGCCAGCGCCTAGATACGCTTATTCGGCTTGAGCGTGATGTGTTTTTGGCAATGGTCAGTATGCCCGATTCAAATATTATGCACTCTGAACTGCCAAGCTACTCGCCGAATTTATTAATTGAGAGCTTGTTAAAAATGCAGTTACAGCCAGACTATCAATTGCATACTATCAAGATAGATGCTGTGCCACTTGCCGATCGTATTGCCAGTATCAGTCGTCAGTTGAGTATGGAGGGCACGCGCTCCTTTTATGAGTTGCTCGATAAATCGCAAGGTAGGATTGGCGTAGTAGTTAGCTTTGTGGCAGTGTTGGAGCTTATGAAACGTCAGTTAGTTGGGGTAATCAGTAGCGAGCTGACTATTGATAATGACGATTTAAATGATAGTTTAGACAGTGATTTGAATCATAAGCAACATAATCGACTGACTCTGCAATGGTTGGTTTGATTCTTTACTAAGAAATAAATATCTTTATTAAGTAAGAGCATAACTCTCATGGTAATGGTTAATGATAGTAAGCCTACAACATCAGTACCCTTAGATTCTGAATTAGAATTTTCTAATACGCGAGAACAACCAGTCAATCAATATGAGGTCATTAGTATTCATATTGAAGTACTGTTACATGCCTCCGAGACACCATTAACTGCCAATGCAATAAAA
>JBBSUA010000023.1:0-12833 GCA_038235315.1 Pseudomonadales bacterium
AGTGCATAATTTTAGTATCTTAGTATTAAGTTCTCGTTTTAGCATAATATGCTAGGCTTTTCCAGTTATTTAAATCACTCTCATGTCATTTATAATTATTTTCGCTAATATTTTATACTGCCAAAGCTACATTTTTGCGTCATTTGGTTGATTAATTATCATAATATAGCCCGCTCGGTTTGAAGCACGCAAAGTGGTAGCAGTAATGATTATCGTAATATTTGATATTCACCTATTAATGTCACTTTTGAAAGCTAGTCAGTATTAAATAACTCGATTACTGATGATGCTTAGCCGATAGTGCTTAACTATCGCACCTTCAGGCTTTTGTCTATATAATAAAGTTATATTGATAATGGAATGTTGAGATGAATGGCAAAAAGCAAAATATAAGGTTTTCTGTGAGTTTTAAGAACAGTGTGCTTATATCGAGTGCTTTGCTTATAGCCGCCTGTCAGCCTCCTGCCTCTAGCGACGAGAGACAAATTAATGATAATAATACACCAGTAGACTCGCCACTCATTATTGACGCAGATAGCGTCACAATGTCACCAGATTATATTTTAAATATTAAGCCATCACGCTATCAACCAAGTCTTGGTCTACAAGGTGTGATTGAACCCGTTCAGCAGTCCCGTTTTATAGCAGCCCAGAATTTGACTGTACAAAAAGTATTGGTCACAGAAGGTCAATGGGTAGAAAAAGGTACGCCTTTGCTAATGGTACAACGTCAATCCACTGTCGAAAAAGCGAGTACGAATAAGACAAACGAAGTCTTAGCAGAAAACACAACCAATGACAACGAACAGGTCTCTAACAAATCCTCGAATGTTATCAAAAAAGAGGGCGCACCTATTGATTCTAATAATGAGGTTGCCGCAAACCGTCCGGATGACTCAAACTCTATAATAGCCAATAAAACCAGCACCCAAACCACTAATACGCCAGCGCCTGACAACGATCAGTCATCGAATAACGCCATGACAAATAGTAATCAGACTGTAATTAATAAAAATGAAGTATTAATAACGAAAATAGCGCAGCCAATCGTTATACGTGCAAGCTTTTCAGGACGTATAGGCAATCTGAATGTTAAGGCTCAAGAGCAAGTCGATGCCCGCACATCCCTACTGAATCTAAGCGATGATAGAGATTTGCGTTTTGTGGCGACATTACCTATGCAAGCTGAGTCGCAACTGTCCGTCGGTCAGAACGTTAATTTCACTACTAAAGCTTTAGGTGAAAAATTTACTGGTCAAGTGAGTAAATTAACAGCCAGTGATAAGCCTGATAAGCTATTGGTTCATATTCATGTCGTCAAGAATGATGCTAGCCGTGATACGCTTAAGCTTGATATGCGTGTGACAGGTAGAGTGGATTATGGGCAGATAGAGGTCGGTACTATCGTTCCCAAAAGAGCACTTCACGATGTCGACTTATCAGTCTTACACTCTCCGCCCTATCAATCATTGACCCCATTAATGGCTAATATTTGGATTATCCAACAAGATCAACGTTTGACTCGTCAGCCTGTAGAAGTGATTAACTATGATCCTGACACAGATCAATATCTCATTGCTGGGATTAGCAATGATAGTCTGATTTGTTTGGCAGATTTGCCCATAGCGTCCGCTGGCAAAAAGGTAGTTGTCTCTTAGCTAAATATTTCAAGGTTGATCATTTACTTGACAGCTGCCTATGGATGAAATGTATCGATTCAAGGTAAATGCTTCCATACTACAAATTTATGATACTCCAGACACAAAACTATGTATTTAGCACCCGCAGTGAGTTACATTGTGTAGAAATATTAACAAAGCGTGTCTTGTTTGCTTACCTCTAAATTAGGCAAAATAGCTTAGTAACATTTATAGTAATATTCGTGGCATACTCAAGTATATTATTTGGTCATTACTTAAAAAAATTATCTAAAAAATTAATAATACATAACAAACACAATAACCAGTAGAGGAAGTCTTATGAGTAAACAAATTTTGTTAATCGAAGATGATCCAGATTTAGCGGAATTAATTAGCGACTATCTCACCATGAATTACTATGATGTACATCATGCTGGACTTGGTCAAGAAGGTCTCGACACGCTAGACACTAAAGAGCGTGACATCGATTTGGTGGTATTAGATTTGATGCTGCCTGATATGGATGGTATGCAAGTTTGTCAAAAAATACGCGGTAATAAAAACACCACTACTAACAAAGTACCCATCATTATGCTCACGGCAAAAGGTGATACGACTGATCGTGTATTAGGGTTAGAGATGGGCGCTGATGATTATATTTCCAAGCCTTTTGAACCACGTGAATTGTTAGCCCGTATTCGTGCAGTTATTCGTCGACATGAGCAACCAAATCAGGCAGATAGCCACTCAGACAGCCTAACTTTTGGACGTTTGAGCGTGTTTCCTGATAGTCATGAAGTCACTATTGATGAAAAACCTGTGCGCCTTACGACCCATCAGTTTCAGCTATTGCATTACTTTGCTACGCATTCTGGTAAGGTACTTAATCGTGAGCAGTTATGGCAAGCAATGCCAAATGATGACAGCTCAGACAATATCGATCGTGCTATTGATGTGCACATCTCGCGTTTACGTGCTTTAATTGAAGACAATCCACGTCAGCCGAAGCGCATTATTACCGTACGAGGTGTTGGCTACCAGTTCGCTACTGATCAAGTGTAGTGATTGAGCAACATTAATAAGCACGATAATAGCCATCCTTATAAATGTGAAGATGCTTATTACAAATAACCAATATGAGTGTTTGAATATAGAGACCATTTAATGCAGCAGTTGGGTTTTCGCTCCGTTTTTGCTAAATTATTTGCTAGCGTCATGCTAGCACTTATTTTATTTGCAGTAGCAATGGTGCTATTGACCCAACTTGTGCACGATAAAGATGCAAATATTCGCTCTGAAGTTTTAGCGACACAAATATTAGGGCAAGTTGATCCTTTTTTACAAGAGCTAAACGTCTCCATTAGTAAAGAAAATCGTCTACAGTCTCGCTTCATGCTAGCAGTCGTCAAAAAAAGCTTTGATATCTTTGATGAGTCATTACAAGCCAAAATGGGCTTGTATGACAGCAAAGGTCACTTGCTTATGCAGACGGATAATAGCGACTTACCTCGTATGCTGCCCGCAATGCCCTCTTTCATGTCGCGTATGTTTCCCTCTTTTTCTGACACGCCGCCGACTCATCAAGCGCAGGTTTATAGTAGTACAGGTTATATCTTACTGTACGAATCACGTTTACCGCCCAAAAAGCCGGTACTCTCTGCGGCACTCAACTTATTTACTGGTACCTTGCTATTACTGATGATTATGGCGGGCGCATTATGGTGGATTGCGCGCTCTATGACATGGCGCATCAATCAGATGAGCCAACAAATGAGTCAACTTGGTGATGGTGATTTTACAGTACGAGTCAACAGTCGCGGTAATGATGAAATCGCTCTATTGGCACGTGGATTTAACCAAGCTGCCCAAAAGATTGAACATCTTATCAATGCCAATAATTTACTGTTAGCGCACGCCTCACACGAGTTGCGTACACCCATCACTCGTATTCGTCTACAAATTGAGATGATGGATATGCTAGCAGCCGCTATGCCGACTGACACCAAAGTCAAATTTGATAAACGAGCGCACGCCATTAATCGGGATCTGTCAGGACTCAACGACTTGGTCGAGAGTATCCTATTGGTTAGTCGGTTGGATGCTGGTCACGTGATGCAGCAAGTCGAACCAGTGAACCTTTACGATTTAATCAATCAAGAACGTCAGCATTATCCTGAGGCAACCCTCATTGGTGAGCATATTGTGATTGAGGGTCAGCCACCAATGTTGACGCACTTAATTCGTAATTTACTAAATAACGCTATGCTGCATGGTGTGCCACCCGTAACCGTATTACTTTACGGCGTACAAACTATTGATGAAGCAGACACGATTCCTGATTATCTATTGCAGTCAATAATGAGCAATAGCTTTACTGATCATAATGGCTCAAATTATTTTGACTACGACGAACAATTACATAATCATGATAGTCATCTTGATAGCGATGCAAACATAACCCTACTAGAGTCTGTCGATAGTACCGATAATGTTAGTAAAGGTAAATCAGACGATGGGGCTATATTGCCCATGCCCGTTATTTACTGCAACGGTGAGACCTTAATGGTTGACGAAATCGCTATTAATAGCAACGCTGATACGTTAGAAACGGAGTCTCATCTTCTCACTGAAAAAGTAGATGGGACAGTTTCTAACATTGAAAAACTGAATGGATCAATTACTACTCTTACTACTCATAGTAACGAACAGACCGAAGCGTCAGCTACCTCTCTCAATAGTAATTACAATAGATTTACTACTGAGTTGGGCGATAAAATTAAAAAGGTCATGTGGCGCGCTGTCCCTGAACCATCTGAATCTTCTTTATTAGATGTCAATATCGACAGTCTTGCGACGCACTCTAACAGTGATGAATTTATAGAAGTCAAAAGTACTGGCAAAAACAAAGAGGTTAATAAAGACAGTAGTACAGACGACAACGATAAATCCTCCATTCCACGTAAAGAAAGCTTGTTTAAAAAGCATCTGAAAAAGGTCAAATCTGAACCCATACGTCCGCTACCGAATTACGCAGTGCTCGCTGTTATTGATGAAGGTAAAGGAATCCCTGAAGACAAGCGTGAAGAGATATTCAGTCCTTTTGTGCGTTTGCAGCAAAAGAATAAAGGGTCAGGACTGGGTTTATCATTAGTATCACAAATTGTTACTGCCCACCAAGGACGTATCATTACCGATACTATTAATGGTCATACTAGATTTTTAGTCATAATTCCTGTGAGTCATGATCCACACTATCATGAGCAAGACCATCAAAAGTAATCTTGCGCTAAACCCTTCCGTTTATAATTAAACAGCTCTATCTCTACTGGTACGATGAACAGATTGGCTGCCACTACTTACTCATAATGTGAGACTTTTCTTCTTTCTCCTAGCTTATAGTATGCTTAGCTCTAACCTACTTCATGCCCTCCAAAGTAGTTCGCTTGACTCAAAAACACACTCCCCTGATACGATACCTATCAATTCTCTAAGCTATATGGTCATAAGCCAGTCACGGATGCGCATATCCAAAACGCTCAATAATATGCTATATTATCGCCCCTTATTATAGTGTTGTTGATAGCGATCAATGATGGCCATGTGTTATTACCTAGCTGTCCGCTAACGTTGACAACTCCAATTGTATCTACTAAATTTTGAGCATTTCATGACTGATATGATCGTTCTAAACGACGTGACTAAAAGCTTTTTAAGCGACCGATCCATAAAAGGTACAGATGGCAAGCCACATTGGTTTACTGCCGTTGAGCCAACTTCGTTGTCTGTACATCAGGGCGAAATTTTTGGGCTAATGGGGTATTCAGGTGCTGGCAAGTCTACGTTGCTACGGTTAATTAATATGCTTGAGCGCCCTGATAGTGGTCAAGTAATTATTGGTGGTACTGACCTAACTCAACTATCCGCTAGTGATTTGCGTATTGCCAGACATAACATAGGGATGATTTTTCAGCAGTTTAATCTGATGTCTAATCGCACAGTATTCGATAACGTTGCTTTTAACTTAACGGTTTCAGGATATCCTAGCCGTGATATTAATAAGCGAGTAATGGAGTGTTTGGAAATCGTAGATTTAATCGATCGTGCCAGTCACTACCCCGCTCAGTTATCGGGTGGTCAAAAACAGCGTGTTGGTATTGCTCGTGCGATTGCGCCCAGTCCAAAAGTTTTACTCGCTGATGAACCCACCAGTGCTCTTGATCCTGCGACTACCCGTAGCTTATTGACTTGCCTACGTGATATCAACGAGAAGCTTGGCGTCACTATTGTTATCGTGACTCACGAAATGAGTGTCATTAGACGCTTGTGCCATCGTGCGGCACTCCTACATCAGGGACAGTTGCTCGAAGTTGCAGATATTCGTGACGGCCTGATTCAGGCTACTACCCCGATTGGTCAAGGTTTGGTATACGAAGATTAATAAGCCAGGAGAAATATAAATGTTAACTGGCGCTGAACTATCCGCCTCGATAGACAAACTGTGGGAACTACGCGAAGAGATATGGCAAGCAACGCTTGATACCTTCATTATGCTCGGTATCTCGACGACAGCCGCGATTCTTATCGGTGGACTATTTGGAATTTTCTTGTTTTTGTCCAGTGATCGGCAATTTTTGCAGAATAAAGCGCTGTATGGCGTACTTGGTGGTATCACCAACTTTATGCGTGCTTTTCCATTCGTAATTTTGATGATTGCAATGAGTCCCTTTACTAAAGTCATCGTCGGAACTGGTATCGGTCCTATTGCGGCCTCTTTAGTGTTGGCGATTGCAGGCTCATTCTATTTTGCGCGTTTGGTGGAACAAAACTTACGCGAAGTGCCGCGTGGCATTATTGAGGCAACCGAATCTATGGGTGCGCGCCCTTTTACGATCATCAAGGTTTTGCTGAATGAGTCACGTTCAGGATTGGTACTATCCGTCACGATTCTGTGTATCAGCTTGCTCTCATATTCAGCGGCTGCCGGTATGATTGGTGGTGGTGGTCTCGGCGATCTTGCGATTCGTTATGGTTATTATCGTTATCAGACCGAGATAATGGTATTTATTGTCATTATGTTATCGGTAATGGTCATCTCTATCCAAGCCTTTGGTAATTGGCTAGCAACGCGTTTGGACAAACGTTAAGCAATTTATTTAAAATTTTATCTAACGTACTTATTATTAAGGAAAATCTATGAAATTAACAGATATCAGCCGTCAGTTGGCTACCGCATTTGCCGCTGTTGGTGTATCAAGCTTAGTATTAGTGGGCTGTAGCAACTCTTCAGCGCCAGAAGCAACCAAAGAGCCTGTCACTGAAAGTGCAGCAACAGAAACGACTACAGCGACTACTGGCGACATCGATCCTGAGCATTCAAAAATCATCATCGGTACGACCGAAGGTGACTTCGCAGATATGGTACGTAACCAAGTCAAAGGTACATTAGAAGCCCAAGGTTACGAAGTTGAACTGGTTACTTTTACTGACTATGTACGTCCTAATATCGCATTAGCTGATGGCGACTTAGATATTAATATCTTTCAGCACAAGCCCTACCTTGATACTTTTAAAGCAGAAAATAATCTTGATTTGGTTGAAGTTTTTCAAGTGCCGACTGCACCATTAGGTGTTTATTCAGGTAAAAAGACCAAACTCGAAGATGCTTTCAAAGGTATGAGTGTCTCTGCCCCTAATGACCCTAGTAACTTTGCTCGTGCTTTAGTCATGATGAACGATCTAGGCTGGATCACCTTGAAAGACAATATCGACCCGCTGACTGCTTCAAAAGCTGATATTGCTGACAATAGCAAATACGATATCAAAATCGTTGAATTGGAGGCGGCACAGTTACCACGCGCGCGCGACGAAGTTGATTTTGCGGTTATCAATGGTAACTATGCTACTGACTCTGGGATTGAGTTAACTGAAGCCTTGTTCCAAGAGCCAAGCTTTTCTTATATCAACTGGTCAGCGGTTAAATCTGCTGATGTCGGTAAAAAGTGGGTTAAAGACGTCACTGAAGCCTATAACTCAGATGCCTTTAAAAAATATGCGAATGAGACCTTCCCAGGTTATAAATATCCAAAAATTTGGATGAATAATCAAGCGACGGTTTCTGCGACCGCTGGTACGGCTACTGCAACAGGCGAAGTTGCCGCTGCACCTGCTCAATAAGTTAAGCTTTAATAGTTTGGCTATGAGGTAACTGCTAAGACACAACTGTTAAATAATCGCTATTATTAAATACATAAACGTTCATTATCAACTGGTAATGGACGTTTTTTATGGTCTGCTAATGATAGTTCACACTTAAATATGACGTTACAGCCTGTGTAACCTTTGTAGGAAAGCGTCACTCACCCTTCCCCTTTGCGCCACTTTTTTTTATAGTGGGTGAGTTGAATTAAGAATGCTAACTAAAAAGGATAATAATATGAGCACAAAAACTTATAATATTCGTACTGCTGGACAAGCAAATATTCCGGTATTGGGGCTAGGTACTTGGCAATCTACGGGTCAAGACTGTGTTGATGTGGTCAGTCAAGGACTACAAATGGGTTACGAGCATATTGATACAGCTCAAGCATACGGCAATGAAAAAGAAGTGGGGCAAGGAATTAAGCAATCCGGAATTGCTCGTGATAAATTCTTTTTAACCACTAAGATTTTTCCTGATGATCTAAAGTTCCAACCTGAAAAGCTCATTGCTGCTGCCAAACGTTCTTTAGAAAATCTAGATACTGATTACGTTGATCTGCTGCTATTGCATTGGCCTGACGACCGCGTACCATTATCAGAAACGATACCCGCACTGTGTGAGCTACAAAAACAAGGATTGACGCGTCATATTGGTGTGTCTAACTTCAACATTGCGCATTTAATTGAAGCCAAAAAACACGCTGATGTACCCATTGTGGTCAATCAAGTCGAGTTTCATCCCTTTATTCAGCAACAGACTTTGCAGACATTTTTGAACAATAACCACATCTTATTGGAAGCTTACTCACCATTAGCACGTGGCGATGTATTTGATAATGAGTTGATTAAAAAAATTGCTGATAAGCATGGTATTACTCCAGCACAAGTGTCATTAGCATGGATTTTATCGGATAAGAACCGTGTCGCTATTCCAAAAACAGCCAATCCTAAACATCTACAAGGTAATTTAGATGCCATTGATGTGCAATTAAGTGCTGATGAATTAGAGCAAATCGGCAGCCTTGCTCGTTCTGATGGTCGCAAAATTGAGCATCCAGACTATACCCCTGAGTGGGATGATTAGAATAAAAAGTATGCTTTTGAAAGTAACATTGTAGAGAGCTTAAATAGAGACATTAAAAAAGCCACTGATAATATCAGTGGCTTTTCGTTGTTTCGGCTAAGTTGCAATTAGACGTGCATTATTGTTGCAGTGTTTGTGTCTCATGAATCGGATTAGCAGGATTATACTGCTCAGAAGCTGGCGTCGTATTCAGTCGATTGTTCTCTTTCAGAGATTTGGCAACTTCTGGCGGCATATAATTTTCGTCATGCTTAGCCAATACTTCACCGGCAACAAAAACATCACCTTGCATCTTGCCTGTCGCAACAATGCCGGAGTTTTCGGCGAATAAATCTGGCAAAATACCTTGATAGGTCACTGGAACCGTCGATTTAAAATCGGTGATGGCAAATTCGATACTCAATGGATCATTGGGCGCACGCTGTACACTACCCGCAACGACCATACCACCTGCGCGAATACGTTTGTCTTGTGGCGCTTCACCTTGAGAGATAGCTGTTGGGTCAAAATAATAATCAGTCTGTTGCCCGATGGCATAGAGAACGAGTACTACTGCCACTGCTGCTCCTGCAAAGGTAAAGAAAACCCACATCAGTTTTTTGCGTCGAACTGTGTTCATACTACTACCTCATTGATGACAGACTACTATACAAGACAGAAAAACCAGGACTAATTCTTTATAAATCATTCAATAATGTGAGCTCGTAATATTCGTTTGCTAATCACTATTTATAACCCCTATATGGTAACATTTTTTGTGTAAATCAATAGAGAGGTTAACCGTTAACATGACTAACACGCTTGTTACTAGACACTAAATTTTTTTAAAATTGAGTGCTAACGTGATGATAACCGACTAGTTTTTAGAAATAGGAGGATTGGCTACTGGCTCAGTCATTTTTGAAGTACGCTGTGCTTGTCGCGCTTGTTGAATAGTAAGCTGCTTAATAAGCGCTTGTCTTTGTTTACGACTGTAAACAATAAATATAAGCATCATGCCAACCGTGATTGCCCAGCATGACCAAACAAAAGCACCATGAGTACCCATGGCGATAAACTCAGATACGCTATAAAAATAGGGTTGCAAGATATTCTCCCAGACGCCATAAAGCGTTATTTATTTTGACCACGAATATACTCTTTTACCCATGCCTTGCCTTGATCTCGGTGTAAGATTAGAGTATTGGTACGATAAATCGCTAAGGTTGCGACCAATAAATAACTGCCAATAACCATAAGCAGCAGCGGCAACCACATGTCCGCTGACATTTTTGGTGCCTCAGTTAAGCTAAAAGTTGAGCCTTGATGCAAGGTATTCCACCACTGTACGGAATACTTGATAATTGGCAAATTCACAGCGCCAACAATCGATAAAATAGCAGCGGCTTTACCACGATTGGCCGTATGCTCAAAGGCTGCAAATAGCGCCATGACCCCAGCATACAAGAATGCCAAAATCAGCATAGAGGTCAAACGTGCATCCCAAACCCAGTACGTGCCCCACGTTGGTTTTGCCCAGATAGAACCCGTTATTAGACTAATCACACACAACAAAAATCCTATAGGCGCTAGCGCTTGGGCGACAAGATTAGCCGTTTTAATTTTCCAAACTAAATAAATAACGCCCAATATTGCAAGCGCAAAATAAATCGAAATGGCAAGACTTGCTGCTGGTACATGAATAAATATAATGCGGTAGCTGTTACCTTGTAGATAGTCAGGCGGCGCAAATGCTAAGCCCCAAACGCTACCCACGGCCAAAAAAATACTGGCTAAGATAGCTAACCATTTAACCCAAGGCGAAAAAATACGAAAAAACTGCTTAGTACCCACAGTGGCCAAGAAACCTTGCCAAAGGCGCTGGCGTATCGAACCACTTTGACTGGGAGATGAAACGTTATTTAGGTCGGGCATGGGAATAAACCTATTACACAGCATACGGGTTTGGCTGACATAGCGCACTATCAATGCTGATATCCGCTAACTTGCCGGAGTTAGACACTGACAGAATCTACAAGCGACTGCTTATTTAATTAACTATCTATTCAAATGACTATTATAGCAAAATTGGTGCTTCTCACCATGATGTTAATGCGTTAGATTAAAAACGCACAGTACACAGTAAAACAAGCCATTTGATATTTTTATCTACAATGACTATTTGAATATTTTAATTCAGCCATGACATTTTTAAAGTCACCGCAATAACCCATGGCATCACTAACACCGAAATAATACTACCCGCTAATAGCAAAGCTAGAATTGGTAACCCATTAAGTCCTGTGGCAAATAAATCAACGGCACCAGTTGCAAAGATAAGTACTGGCAGTTGCATCGGCAGCGCAATAAGAGGCACAAGTACCGCGCCATTTTTGAGCGATAAAGTTAAACTACTGGCTACCGCTGATAGCATCAATAGCATGGGACTGCCCACTATGATGGACGCCATCAGGATAAAGGTTTCCAACCAGCTTAATTGAAACAAAGGGACAGCGAGTAGACTTAGTAGCGCGACAATCCCACTGCTAAATATCCAGTGGATAGCTAAGCGAATGAGCACCCATAATGGTAGCGAGGCTTTTGCGACTACTAATTGGGCTAATGTCCCATTATCGAATGCAGGCTTGAAAAGACCATCCACACCCATAACTAACGACAGTAAGGCTGCAATCCATACCGCTGAGACACCCAAACGCTGAAGCAATTGGGGCTCACTACCCACCGCTAATGGAAACAAGGTGATAATTACCAAGAACAACACTAAGGGATATAACCACTGTACTGCGCCTTGCTGCTTGACTTGCCACTCACGTCGCCACAACTGTCTGAAGCTAATACTACGCATAGTACTGTTCTCAACAGCTTTCAGACTAGCAATAGCACCCTCGTTGGCACCATTAACCTCTGCTAATTGCGCTCGACTATCTGTCATGATTTTTCCTTTATAGCGCTGCTGTCTTCACATTACTACTGTTTTTTGTATGATTCACATCATGTAATCGGACAAATCAAGGACTTGATCGGCAACGCTCACCGACTGATGGCTGGTCATTATTATTGCTCCACCCGCCTCTGCGAACTCACGTAATCGATGCTCCATCCGCGCCACCATATTGACATCAAGCGCGGTAAATGGCTCATCAAGTAGCCATAATGGCGTTATCTCTGGAGTCAATAAATAGAGACGAGCAAGGGTGATACGACGTGTCTGTCCAGCAGATAACTGATTGGATCCAACAGTCTCAAAACCTTGTAATCCAACCCATTCTAGCGCCTCGTCAATGTCAACGAGACTTGGTGATATGCCATACAAATTCAATAAAAACGTTAGGTTTTGTGCCACTGTCAAACTCGTATTAATACCAAGCTGGTGAGAAACATACAAGGGTTGAATGGGCAGACCTTGCGCTCCTAGATAAGCAACCTCTCCTGTCAGCACTGGCAATAATCCAGCAAGTTGCATCAGTAAAGTGGTCTTACCTGTACCGTTAGCACCAATCAAATGGCAAATACTACCCGCAGATAAATTAAGTATCACCCCTTCACATAGCGGAATTTCACCCCGTTGAACCGTCAGTTCATCAAATGTAAGTATAGACGTATGTACAGCGGTCATCAAAACCTCTTATAATTGATAGCATGCAATAAATATTCACCACAAAAAAGCGACTAAGCCCATAGCATAATACGTTATGCTCAATACACCTTTATATTATACCAAAGTGTCTATTATTATGACCTCAAAAGATACCCAAAACCGACTGACGCCTGCAACCTTAACCGTAGATAACTTAGTTGATGCGCAAGTTACTTTCATACAGCAGTGGTTACGCACACGTGCTGAGCCATTAGCTATGGAAGCTTGGCACTGGTTTGGTATGCAGCCACTAAGCAAATATGTCTGTAGCGAC
>JBBSUA010000024.1:0-12737 GCA_038235315.1 Pseudomonadales bacterium
AGATACTCAGGTAGTGGTACGCGAACGTAATAGAAGAAATGATTTACTCATACGTTTATTGCTATTGGCAGGTGCTTTGGTTGCGCTAGGGCTGCTATGGGCGTTTGTGATAAAGCCCAACTATCTGACAACTGCCGAGCCTGTTGCCGTTGCACCTGTGGTTACTGCACCAGTAAATGTAGTACCTGAGCCAATCGCGACACCTATCGAACTGGTGGTTGGGGTAGATGATGGAGGTAATCTGTATAGTTGCAGTGCAACGGTTGGGGATGTAGGGTTACAAACTGCACTGAAACAAGCGTTAAACGTCAGTTTTGGTGAGCAAGCCAGTAATTGTGAGCTGGCCGTTGACGCAGAGTCTGCAACGACGTTAGGCACTATAAATATCCAAACGCTCCCTGATATGTTGACCTTGCTACGCGCGGTACCTTTTGCGCGCTTACAATTACAAAATGATATATTAAAAATAGAAGCGCCTGATGAGATACTGTTACAGCGCTTGCTTGCTGACATGCGTACATTAGCGCCTGCTGTGTCTATTACTGCTGTACCGCCACCATTATTGAACAACAACAATCTGACTACTAATAGCGCGAGCAATACAGATCAAAGTAATGGGCTTAACAATGAGTTTTCTAACGAAAATACGTCTATTAATAATCTCGACAATAACCCTAATTATGATTTGAATAACAATCAGAATTATCAAGCACCAGATGATGATACCAATGACCGTGTTGTTCCTGCGCCATCGCGTAGTAATATTGGTAATAACACGAACAATGCACCAGCAGGACCTATATCTCCTTCAGAAGTTGATGATCTTGCCAATACTACTATCGTCGACGAAAGACTGCGAAATGAGAGACCTGTTGATAGGAATTTGACTCAGAACCAATAATCGTAAAATAACTATTAACTACTATCTTACTGAATTAATGTATAAGAGAAGCAGTCAATGACACCGTTCATTGACTGCTTCTCTTTGTAACTTATTAATTTTAATCTTTAATGATTTTAGACACTTATGTGACCTCTTCTAGATTTTTCTCACCTCCTTTTTTGCTTACACCCTATTCTTTGTAGTGACTCTGTTAGTAATTATCCTCATAGTACTGTCTTCGTTACGTGCTATAACTCAAACATTACTCATCGTAGCATTTAGACAACAGCGGCTTAATTGTAATATAAGGGTTATGAGTCTTATAATAATTACAGCTCGTGCAAGCAATAAAACGCTTTTAAACTACTTATAAGCGACTATTTATGAGCAACTATATTTTTTGATTTAAGAAAAACTTAGCACACATGAAATATCATTGATAATTAAATTAATTGGAGGAAACATATTATGGATATTATTAGTCATTTAACACGAACGGTCAGCCCAGCGGTACTTGGGGATGATCATTCACCTGCCAAAAAAAATCTACTTGAACAATTTTATGCTATTTTTGCAGCACGTTTAGCAGACAATGATACTTATGGTCGTGTTGCTAATGAGAACATCGCTAGTGACGATCAAGGCTTCTATGATCGTGTATGGACTGATAATGCCCATAGAGACAGCATATCGCGTGGACTTGCTGGCGCGCACAATGTTGATGCCACAGCAGCACGTGGTCTAGTCGCTATGGCAGCACCACTTGCTTATCATGAGATAAAGAATTTAGCGGGTACGACACCAGTACCTCAGTTCTTAAACGATAATCTTGCCAATTATCAGCATCATGTTCCAGCGTGGGCATCTGCTGTTGTCCCTGCAGGCATGGTAGCTGCGGTGCCAGTTGGCGAGCGCATTTCTGATACGACTAGTATGGCTCCACTAGTGCATGAAGAAGAAAAGAATGGCAGCTTTATGAAAGCACTATTGCCTATCATCGGATTGATTATCTTAGGTGCGTTGGCTTGGGCACTACTCAGAGGGTGTCAAGAAAATCCCGAACCAGTCGGAACGCCACCAGTAGTCGCTGAAGAGCAAACAGTTGACAGTGCTCCAGCAGCGGTCGCGGTCGCTGATGTCGAACCCGCTTCGTTGCGTATAGCAACTGGCGAAGACAACACTTTATATGCTTGCCGTATGAATGTCGGTGATGAAGCGCTGCAAACTAGCATTATGAACGCCATGATGACTACCTTTGGTGAAGAGTCAAATAAATGTCGTGCTGATATTGATGATAGTTTTGCTATCGATATGCAAGCAGCTTCAGTATTGCCTGCTATCTTACCGATTATCAAAAGCTCACCAAATGCCAGTATGATTATAAAAGGTAATGATATATTTATTAATTCACCAGATGCAGCAGCGCTTGAGCAGTTAGTAACTGATATTCAAGCGGTCGCTCCAGGTATGAACGTAGTTGCAGAAGGCCCATTAGACCTGCAAGGCGAACTTGACAACAGTCTAGCTGCCGCCGATGTTGCTATTGATAAGCTTGGCGAAAATCCAGACCCACGTGATGTTGCGCGTGCGCTTAGCCTACAAACTATCAACTTTGAGCTTGATAAAGCCTTTATACCAGATGTTAATAAGTCGTTTCTTGATCGGGCGACCAAAATTATCACTGAAGTACCTAATATGAAGCTGATGATTATTGGTCATACTGATAGCTTAGCCTCTGATGAATACAACTTAAAGCTATCTCGTGAGCGTGCAGAGTCTATAAAAGAATATTTGGTATCGCAAGGTATTGACGCAAGCAAACTGGTTACCAAGGGTCTTGGTGAGTCTGAGCCGATTGCTGACAACTCAACAGAGTTAGGGCGTTTCAGAAACCGTCGTATTGAATTCACTGTCTATGATGAGTCGGCAACGGGTAATGGCGCAGCAGTAAACGCTAGTGCTGCAACTGCTAATGGTGCTGCAACTTCAGGTAATGGTGCAATCACTAATAGTACACTTGATCCAGACTTGAACCCATTAGATAGTAATAATGATGACTTGCTACCAGATGGCGATGATCCTACTCAAGGTACTGTGCTTGATCCGCAATAAAATTGTAATCGAGCGATAACTTGATAGTTAGTAAGTTTTGAATTATAAATATGTAGTAAATTAGATTTGAATTAAAAACCGCACTTACAATAAGTGCGGTTTTTGATATTTAGAGAAAGAATAAAATGGTGCTGAGATAAATTTTTCGAAGCCTCTGGAGTGCGGAGTGCACAGCAAGCGAGGAAAATTTATATCAGCAGAATAATATTTTGAACTGACTATAGGCACAAGTAAGCGCTATCTATAAAGCGTAGGATCTTTGAGTTGGTCATCACTCTCAATGCGAGGCATTTCAGTTTGAACGCTAAAAAACGTTGCTATGATATTGTCTTTAGCCTGTTGCCAATAATCAAACTGCTGGCAAGTCGACTTCAAATCACCTTGCCACACTGGAATCTGACCGCACATCGTTTTTATACGCTCTTGATTAGGGTAGGGCAAATCTTGTGCTGCTTTGGCTGCTTCGTGGGCGGCAACTCTGTCATTACACACTAACGCAATATCACAGCCAGCATGAATAGCGGCATTGACACGAGCACTGACATCGCCTACCGCTTGCGCCCCAGTCATCGATAAGTCATCTGAGAACAATACCCCGTCAAAATTAAGTTGGTCACGAATGATATCCTTGAGCCAAATTTTGGAAAAGCCAGCAGGCAAATTATCCACTTGTGAAAAGATCACATGCGCAGGCATCAAAGCATCGAGCCATGGTAAGGTTTGTGCAAAAGGCTGCATATCACTACTTATGATCTCATCTAGACTACGGTCATCGATAGCTTCTGCTACATGTGAGTCAGAGACAATCGCGCCATGACCGGGGAAGTGCTTGCCCGTAGTTGCCATACCAGCGGCTCTCATACCGCGCATTAGCTGAGTAGCTAAAGCGACGATAGCTTGGGTATCCATATGAAAGCTACGATCGCCAATGACTTCGCTGATACCATCTCTATCGAGTACCGGTGCAAAACTCAAATCTATACCGACAGCCAGTACTTCGGCTGCCATCAAATAACCGCAATCATAAGCACGCGCTAACGCAGAGCTTGGGTGTTGGTCGAATAGACTGCCTAGCTTGCCCATTGCAGGTAGTGGCGTAAAGCCTTGACGTAGCCGTGCTACCCGTCCACCTTCTTGATCAACACCGATTAAGACGTCAGGATTATGATAGCGAATATCGTCGCACAGCTCACGCACTTGCGCTGCGTCTGACACATTACGCGAAAAAAGTATTACGCCGCCCACTTGTGCTTGTTTAATTAAGCTGACATCCTCGGCAGTGAGCGCGATGCTATCGATATCAATCATTAATACGCCATACATTGCATTATCCTCAAAGTGCTACGCACTGTTATATTACTAATTTTATTATCAATCCAATTTATTTATTACGGTAGTATGCCAGTTATTGTGCGTAAGACCTATTATGATTCCGATTTCAATAATTGAGTTATGAAGAACTGGCTGTCCTTGTTATCCATCTACTTACTTAGCTGAGAGTTATTTAGCGACGAGTTATTTTTGACCCATTGTTAAATAGAAAAACAGTACTTTATATCTGCACAATAAATATAACAAAAAGTTTGGTGTATACAGAGGTAGTGTGTAAGATTGTTTATACAGTTTGAGACAATTTGGCATTAATGAGCATGATAATATTAATCGTTTTTAATAGTATACTCTCAGTTGTCATTCAAAATATAAGCTAGAACGGGATGTATAATATAGAGTGGTATTTTTATATAAAGTACTGATAGCTTATAGTAGAAACGTATCATAATGTATAAAGTGAACGGACCATATCCGATTAGCAATAAAAAATAAATGTAATGCGCTTATTAGCGTTCAGTGATAGCTTAACTAGTATCAACCCTGCTGAATAAAGACAAAATATATTTTGGCTATTTTATAACTTAAGACAACTAGGTATATATGATGAAAAAACAACCAGCACAGTGGTTACTCAGTGTGGCGTCAGTTGGCGTCGCCGGTCTCATTCTGACTCAAAGCTATGGCACAGCAGTGGCAAACACTGACACTGAAGGCTTTGTACAAACACCTGAACAAAAAATAACGACTAGGCAAGTAGCGGCATTACTTGATCGTAGTCATTATTTGAATCAACCATTAGATAGCAAAATGGGCAGTGAAATTCTGTCTATGTATATTGACAGCCTTGATCCGAACCACACTTTATTCTTACAATCTGATGTTGATGAATTCAAAGAAAAATACGCTAGTGATTTTGGCAATCGTCTTAAGCGTGGTGACTTATCCGCTGGCGTGGATATCTTTGAGCGCTATCGCAAACGTTCAAACGAATATTTTGAAATGTCGACAAAAATGCTCAAATCTAAAATTGATCTAACAAGTAAAGACACCATTGTTTTGGATCGCGAAAAGCTACCACATTTCCAAAATAAAAAAGCGCAGCGCGACTATTGGGCGCGTCAGCTTAAGTTTCAATTGATGAGTATTACGTTAGGTCAAGAAGATGAGAAGGCAAGAGAAAAAGTATTTTTAAGCAATCCGGACATTACCCGTGGGCAAGACTTAGTGCGTGATGATCAGCGTACGCCAAGTGAAATTTTATTGAATCGGTTCTCACGTCAACAAGGGCAAATGCAACGCCTAAAAGACGACGAAATTATGGAAACCGTCTTAAATACGGCCATGCTGACTTACGATCCACATAGTAATTACTATGCACCTATTCAAGCCAATGAGCTGCAAATTCAATCTAGCTTACAATTAGAAGGTATTGGCGTCTCTATTCGTCCTGATCGTAAAAACCCAGATTACACTCGAATTGTGACTTTGGTCGATGGTGGACCTGCTTCCAAAACAGGACAAATTAAGCCTAATGATTTGATTGTTGGGATTGCTGAAGATGGCAAAACTATGACTGATGTTGTCGGTTGGTCAACGCGCGAGATAGTAGGTTTGATTCGTGGTAAGCGTGGCACTTCGGTAACTCTAAAAGTACGACAACCCAATACGCCTGAAGCCAGCGCCCGTACAGTGACCGTCGTACGTGACATCATTGAACAAGAGGAATCAGGGGTGACGCAGCGAGTAGTTGAGATACAGCGTCCGAATATCGATGCCACACCAAAACGTATTGGTGTGCTCGAAATCCCAAGCTTTTATCTAAATTATCGTGCGCGCCGTAATGGTGAAGATTATCGTAGCGTCAGTATTGACACTGAAAAAGCACTAAAAGAGCTGAATAAAGAAAATATCGATGGCTTAGTCGTCGACCTACGCAATGATCCTGGTGGCTCATTAGACGAAGTCGCCAAGATGTTAGGGTTGTTTATCAAGAGTGGTCCACTAGTTCAGATTCGTGATAACCGTGGCAACATTCAAGTTTATCGTGATGATGATGGTGGAAAACAATTATACGACGGTAAGATGGTCGTCATAACCAATTTGGCATCAGCCTCAGCTAGTGAAATATTTGCCGCAGCTATTCAAGATTATGGTCGTGGATTGGTTGTCGGGAGCACCACAACGGGTAAGGGTTCTGCACAAATCCAACTGGATAACCTAGCATTGGGTTCTGCCACTCTAACTCAGCGTAAATTCTACCGTATTACTGGTGGCAGTACGCAAAACAAAGGGGTCGTACCTGACGTCGAGTTGGTAAATATTTATGATGACTCTACCTTTAGTGAACGTGCGCAAAAAAATGCCCTGCCTTGGGATACTATCAAGACAGCGCCATACAAGCCTGAAGGCAAGTTCAGCGCAAGTACACTAGCAACGTTAAATCAGCAGTCCAAAATCCGTCAGCAGCAAGATCCACAGTTCGTATATCTATCAACGCTTAACAAGATTCGTGATATGGACGACGAGAAAAAGCCAGTTGATTTGGATATTAACCGCCGTCGTACTAAAATGAACATGATTGAAAAGCTGTCATTAGAAGCTGAAAACAAGCGCTTGATAGCGACCGGTACGAGCCCTTATAGCAATTGGAATACTTATCAGGCGGCAATGGATGCTAAGTTTGAGGAACGTAGCCAAATGAAAGTGGGTGAGCGTCCAGAGTTGCCAGAAGATGAGACATTTATTAAAGAGGCGGCTTATTTGATGCTTAGTGCTGAAGCAAAAGTTAGCGTTAGCCCAGAAGACAAGTTGTAAATCACAAATGACACCTATTGTGCGTAAGCATATGCTTACGCACAATGACGTTCAAGCGTCTTACCAAGCACAGCCTAATCTGCGATTATTACCTCACTGCACAGTTTAACGATACTGTTTATTAATACTAGGGATTGGTATTTGTAGATGGCTTATAGATTGTTTCAGGGATGGAGTGCTTATTATGGATGATGAGGCTGGATGCCTGTTGGTTGCTTTATATCTCGGGATTAGGTATAAAGTGCGTTAACAAGGATGGTTAATAGATAGTAATAAAAACCGCGTAACGCTTGCCGTTATGCGGTTTTGTTATATTTAAACAATGATAATATAAGCTTAACCTACTTTAGACACAGCCAGCTCACTATAAAAACGTCTCTCTTTTATTGAGGACAGACTATAGTATAGTCCTACTGAACTATGCGACGATACACATTTAAAAATTCAACAAAAAAGCCAGTAGATATTGCTACTGGCTTTTCTAATTTAGATGATAAGGATATTAAAACCAACTACCACCTAATATTATATGATTTAGAGATCAGTGCTCAACGCCGCCAGCACCATGAACATGACCATGGCTCAATTCTTCTTCAGTCGCTGCACGCACTTCTTGAATCTCAACATCAAAAGTCAGACGCTTTCCAGCTAAGGGATGATTGGCATCAACCACTACTTCATCATCATTAACTTCAGTAACAGTTACTAGCATAACTTGACCGCCAGCTTCTGACTGAAACTGCATACCAGGCTGAATATCTTCAACGCCTTGGAAGTTATCACGTGGTACATGTTGTACCGCTTGTTCTTGATATTCGCCATAACCATCAACAGGTTCAACAACAGCGATAACTTTGTCGCCAGCTGATTTGCCTTCAAGTTGCTGTTCAAGACCCGGAATAATATTGCTATGGCCATGCAAATAAGCTAAAGGTTGACCTTCTGGAGACTGGTCAAGAATGTTACCTTCGTCGTCTTTTAAAGTGTAATTGAATTTGACGGCAGTGTCTTTTGCGATAGTAGTCATAAATTATCCTAAATATATCGATATAAAAAAATTAAATAAGGTTGAAATAAACCTAAAAAAGCCAATCAGAAAGCCAAAAGCCACATCATTAGTCAATTATCATCAGTTTATTAGTTAACTGTAGCAGTTAGCATCTTTAATTGAGATGGCTGCCATAACTTTCAAGGTAAAAACCATAAAAAATAATAATTAATGGTAATAGCGGCTGTTTTTCTGTCATAAATATCGAAAAAAATGGGCAAAAGGCGGATTGTCACGGTTTGACCGTTGCGTTTTTTGCTAAGGACTTCTACCATAAAGACAAACATCACAATAAGAACAAATTATGACACCCACTTATAATCATTCTAGTATCAACTATCGGATCGACTTTGCACGTTTTAACGAGCATTTAGTAGATATTACCCTGACCTTTACCGCCAGTGCGGATGAGCCGTGCTTATGGCTACCTGCATGGATTCCCGGCAGTTATTTGATGCGTGAATTTGCCCGACATATCACAGCGGTGCATTATCAGATCATTGATGATGACAATAAAGCCTCTCAAACATATCGTGCACAAAAAGTAGATAAACATACGTGGCAGTTGCCAAATGCTAAAGTCGGACAAACGCTCAATGTGCAGTATGAAGTCTACTGTTATGACTTATCAGTGCGTACGGCTTATGTCGATCAGCAACGCTTGTATGGCAATTTTACGTCACTAGCATTGGCTATTGAAGGTCAGGAGCAAGCGCCTGTACAGGTGAGCTTGGTGGTGCCGAACGCATTCTTGGCTAACAAGACCTTGAATGATGAGAATAAAGACAGTGTGGTATTAGCATGCGGTTTAGAAGCAACCCATCTACATAGTGATGACCAACATGGCTATGGACTGCAAGCAGACAATTATTATCAGCTCATAGATCATCCTTTTGAAATTGCTACTCAATCGTTCTTTGATTTTATTATTAAAGATAGCGACCACCAAGCATTGAGCCATCGCTTTTATCTGTCTGGTAAACATAGCGCTAATATGGGGCGGCTACAGCAAGATCTCACTCAGATTTGCCAAACGTACCTGAACTGGTTGGGAAGTGCACCATTTAGCGATTATACCTTTATGACTTATGCCAGCGGTCAGGATTATGGCGGTCTGGAACATATCAATTCGACCAGTCTAATTACACCACGTCGTGACTTACCTAGTACCGATGAGCCTACAGTGCCAAGTACGTCATATCAGCGTTTTTTGGGCTTGTGTAGTCACGAGTATTTTCATGCATGGTGGGTCAAAACTGTGCGTCCTGATGTGATGCTGGATGTTGATCTGCGCAAAGAAGCCTTTACGCCATTATTATGGGTATTTGAAGGATTTACGTCTTACATTGATGATTTTATGCTGCAAGCCTCTGGCGTGATAGATAAAGCCAATTATTTGACGTTATTGTCTGAGCAGATTAGTCGCTATTATCAAACCTCTGGTCGCGCCAATCAAAGTGTGGCTGAGTCTAGTTTTGATGCATGGATTAAGCTGTATCGTAACGATGAAAATACGGGTAATGCGGGTATCAGCTATTACAATAAAGGCGCACTGGTTGCGCTATGTTTGGACTTGATGCTACTGCAAAAGAGTGTAGGGCGTTATCGCCTATTTGATGTGGTTAAAGACTTTTATAAGCAAGCTCAGCAAAATGACAGCCAACGTATCGGCATTAGTAGTGCTGATATGGGCGAGGTGATTAGCCAATTTATGCCAAAGGCAGATTGGGACGACTTTGAGCAGCGTTATGTTAATGGCGTAGAGGAGTTGCCTATTGAGCGCTTGCTAGCAGAGAATGGTATTTCCGTGCATGCGGATAGCAAAAACAACGTTTTACCTTGGGGAGTGACGGTTCAAGAATCTCCTGAGGGTTTAAAGGTAAGCAAGGTTTTACGGGACAGCGTGGCAAGTGAGGCGGGTCTATCCGCCAAAGACATCATCGTCGCGATTGATGGCATCAAAGCCAGCAAAAAACAGCTACAGTCAGTTGCTGAGTCTGATATAAGTACAGTGAGCTGTCATGCCTTTCGCCGCGATGAGCTAATGACGTTCAGAGTAGCGAACATCACGTCATCGGGGCTATCAGCAAACCCAAGTTTAAATAAGATGAGTTTAAGGATGGGCAAATTAGGATTTGAGAAGTGGCTAATGCCTAACTTCGTTAAGTCCTAAAGATATAAGACCTTCATTCATCATAAATACTAGCTAAAACGTTGCTGTAAATAATCAATGATATCGTCTGATTCATACATCCATTGAACATCACCTTTGTCTTCGATACGTAAACAAGGTACTTTGATTCGTCCACCACCTTCAGCGAGCTCACTACGGAACTGCTCGTCATTTTTGGCATCTCTTAATTCTATTGGTAAATTTAATTGATGAATTTTACGTCGTACTTTTACACAAAAGGGACAAGATTGAAATTGATACAGTGATAAATTTTCACAAGCTTTATCAACGCTATTTTGCTCATCTTGAGTGCGTGCCATCGGCTTACCTTGGGTCATTACACTTGCATCAGCAATGATGCGTCCTAATCCTTCGCGCATGAATTTAACTAACATTTGAACCTCTATAAATTATAGTGTGGGGGTTATTTTAACACGCAGCAAAGACGTGATTGGCTGACACCTAACTTATTATAGCGACACTAAAATAAGCATTAGGGTTTTCGTTTTTGTAGTATTAGATTAACAAACCATCTTTTGAAACTTAACTTAAGCCTCAGGTTTTTCAGTTTTGACTGGTTCTTTAATCGTTGATGAGTCTGCAGTATCGGTAACCTGATCAGCATTGCTATCAATAGGGTGGGTTGCCTGATATGCCACAATCCAATTCTGCATCAGCTCAATTTCTGGTTGTTGCGCGTTAACGATTTCTTGAGCAAGCTTACGCATCTCCTCATCTTTACCATACATCATCTGAATCTTTGCCATTTCAACCGCGCCAAGATGATGAGGTAACATGCTGCGAGCAAAAGCCATATCAGGTATTGGGTCTGCAATACCAATCGTCATTTCATTATGCATCGCGTCCATCGTACTAGAGTAAGCTTGCTGCATGACTAGAGTATTAGGCTTGGGATTGGGAGAGTCTAGATGACTGGCAAGCCATTTTCGTATTGTATCAATCTCAATTTGCTGCTCAAGGATAATCGTTTGGGCTAACTGCCGCATGCTAGCATCAGTACCATATTTCAATTCAATATTGGCCATATCTAACGTACCACGATGATGTCCGAGCATGTTTTTAGCAAATGCGACATCTGGATCATTATAACTCATGCCAATCATCATCTCATCGCGCATACTACTCATCGCCTTCGTATAGTCTTTGAGTATATTCGTCATCTGCGTATTATCATCTGCCGTTATTTCCTCATCGGTCATACCTTGAGCCGCACTACTGTCTGTCTCATTATCGGTCTCTGGCTCAACTGGCGCTACGGTTGCGACGTCTTCTGTTGGTATTGTCTCTTGAGATACAGGTTGACAAGCAATTAATGCCAAAGCAGAACTGATACTCATGACGATAACAGTCATACGATAGTGAGAGAAAGTGACCATTATGCATCCTTAACATAAACTGAAAAACGAAACGTGTGCGACAGTAGCATACAAGATAACGTTTTGAATGTTAACAGATAAACCTTACTCATTCGAGACGATATGTTCAATATATTGTCACTATTGTAAATATCCGCACTCTCGAAAACATAAACTAAAAAAGTATCAATCTGCAATACCTAGCTGCCGACAATGCTCTTGATTGAGATGAATACGGACAAATTCACCAACCGCTAATGAGCCTAAATTAAATCCCGCGACCGACCAACGAATCAAGCGTAAGCAGGGCAAGCCAACATGCGCAGTCATTCGTCTTACTTGACGGTTTTTGCCTTCATAAATCGTTAGCATTATCCATGAGGTAGGTACATTTTTACGCTCGCGAATAGGAGGATCACGGTGCCATAACGCTATCGGTAGCTTTGACTCTACTATTACTGACGCCTCAGCAGGTAAGGTTTTACCGTCTTTTAGCATAATGCCATGAGTAAGAGTTGCCAGTTGCAAGTCTGTGACTATACCTTCGACTTGTACTAAGTAGGTCTTGCCTTGTTTATGAGTGCTTTGTCTAAAACTCTCAGCACGTGGCGGCTGAGTAATCGCTTTATTAACTCGTCCATCCCCAGTCAAAATCAATAGACCTTCGGAAGTGGCATCAAGCCGACCTGCGATACGTAAGGACTTATCGGTAAAATATTGCGATAGCGTCGTATGATTATTATTACTGTCATCACGAAATTGACTTTGTACCCCGTAAGGTTTGTTAAATAAGATAAGACTTGATGATGACATAAAGTAAACATTCCTAAAATCAAAATTAAAAAAGTGAGTCAGCTAAATAGCAAACCACTATACACTCTTTAACGCTACGCTTTAGTATTCAAGAACTTCAATGATATATACAAATATCATCAGATTTGTACAGCAACTCGCTCAATAATAAGTGTTATGGTAAAACGAGTTGTTAGCATAACAGAA
>JBBSUA010000025.1:0-12727 GCA_038235315.1 Pseudomonadales bacterium
ATATTTTTGCTTTTCTCGCTACTTGTCCTGCTGACTTTAGTGTAGCTGCCGCTCCTTATATAGGCGAAGCAGAGCTGCTTGCCTTTCCAAAAATACCAAATAAAAAAATCAAAGATTATTTACTACGTTATCATGAACTACATCATCTTTATCGTAACTCCGGAGTATTAATCTTTAATGTTAACAATTTTGTGGCAGCTAATGTTCAACAGCATATTTTTCAAGTGGCTGACAGTAATCCCGATAAGCTAGAAAGCCATGATCAGTCAGCACTAAACTTGGCTTTGCTTAATGATATTGTTCAGTTGCCCCTACAGTTTAACTGGCAGTTAAATGCTTTTAGCGCTACAGTTATTGACGAAGTAGACCCGTATATTCTTCATTTCGTTAATATAAACAAGCCTTGGGTCACTCGTATTTATTATCTTGACTGTTATACATCTGAGTATGAAAAATTTTTAGGTAAGCATTTTAAACATTTAAACTTTAACCCGTTAACTAGCGAAGACAAACGAATATCTAATCCTAAATATCACGGTATTAAAGAAAGTATTTCATTACCTTGGTTTATATTTAAATCTAAAAGGAAAGAAAACTACTTAAAGAACTTTTATCAAAAAAATAAAGAAAAAATCCTTGAGACAGTTGAAATAGTTAACTAAAGAGAGTTTTATGAGTGTTTTTATTATTTTGATAATCAACTTGAGAAGCATTCAGATACTCACAAAATGGCTCAACTAAACTTTGATTTTATTTAAGGAGAAGTCTAGGTCAGAAGCTTGCTGAGAAAATGCCAAATACTTTTCGGCTATTACGGTTGGTAGCAGCTCTTCGTCAAACTTGGTAGCGAACTGGTTTGGATCTTGCATAGCTTGATTAATTTTTTTAGCAATAGCATCGATATCACCTTTTGGCATCAAATTAGTCTCTGGTAATAGCTCTCTTGGACCAGATTGGCAGTCAGTACTAATAACAGGTACGCCGAGTGCTAAAGCTTCTGCGATAACTATAGCAAACCCTTCCCAGTCTGAGGTCAATACTTTAAATTGTGCATGCTTGATATAAGGATAAGGATTCTCACAGAAACCTAAAAATACGACCTTATCTGTCAGTCCTAGTTTGATAGCCAACTGTTCTGTCTCTTTTTTACGCTTTCCTTGACCTAAAAGCAGTAACGGTAGAGACTGATCCGTTTGCGCATAAGCTTTTAGGAGTATATCGTGGCGCTTGGCTTCTTTGAAACTGCCTACGTGAATAATATAATTGTGGTACTCAGGAATAAAGGCATCGGCTAATCTTTGAATATCGTCTCTATCAATAGGATTGTGAATCGCAGTCGTTGGCGTAATAGTACCAAAGCTTTCTATAAAATCTTTTTCGACCCCATTACTGACACAGACGCACGGATGCTTTGAGTAAATGTCAATAAAACTTGCTTTAATCTGCTCAATGTCCTTTGCCTGTTTAAAGTTATATCGTAGCGACAAAGTATTGTGAATGACATAAACAATATTTAGTAAGCGACTGTAGCTCAGGACACTGTCTGCCCGCTCAAGATTAGACAATATAATATCAGGCTGACCAATTTTATCTAAAATGTATCGATCAAGCGTGCGTGCGAAAACTCTGTCTCGGCGCGGCGTGCCTGGAATAAGCTTATAGGGCTTGAATCTAAGCATATGATAGGTGATATTTGGATTCAGCTCATACTCTATTAAAGGTTTAAACCTCACAATATGTACCTCATAGCCCAACTCATAGAATCCTTGCCCCAAAGTAAGTACGAAGCGCTCCGCTCCGCCTCCTTGTAGACAATTAATAACGAGTACAGCTATTTTGGTATTCTGCTTCATAAATTGTGACCTATGGATTATGTATTACCTATCTTTAACTATAAACTAGTAGTAAATGCTGACATGCAATAATGTTTTATTCAACGGTTAGATAACTTAAAAAGAAGTGATTTTAAAGCATTTGGACGGGTAACTTTATTACCTGTATAACGTTTATGGGTCTTTTGGTTAAAATCACCAAAGGGTTCGACACGATAATTATCTAACTGATAGCCATGGGTAAGTGCTTCATTATAATAGATATCAAATAGCTCAACCAAATCCTGTCTGGGATGTGTCATGATTTCACCATCAAACCAATGCTTAGACCCTTCCAATTCTAATCTCTCTAGAGAAAGTTTATGGCTAAACTGAGTACCCATATCGGAGTAATGTAATATTCTGATATCTTCAATCGCTAAATCTTCACCATCCACACAGTTATAACTGTCTTGATAAGGCTCTACGAGCTGGGGATTTTTTTTGACCATTTTCATCATTTTTCGATGGCTAATGATATCTTTTCTAAGTGTCTCTACTGGGAAAATAATATTCTCTGCCTTATTGCAGTCCCAAACGCACGTACAGAGCCTAGCCATATCTGCTTTAGTCTTCGCTGCAACAATAGATTGACTGCTAATAGGATGTTTCCATAATTCAGCTAAATCACTCAAAACGACAACATCGGTATCCATATAAATCGCTCTACCAGAAAAATTGCAGTACTCCGGGATTGCCCAACGAAATCCTGAGAAAGGCGTTACCCATTTAGAAGTATTCCAGCCCTCACCGGTTTCAGGATTTGAATACCAATAGCTACTCGGATCACGTGATAGTTGCATCCAGACAATCTCGACAGGTGACGTTGTGTGTTTGTGAATACTATAATCTAATACCATCATCTGCTCTAAATCACAGTTATTAGGATCACAGCCGACAAATACTCTGATAGTCTCGTTACTCATAAAGTGTTTTTCCTAAATCAATTGTGTAAAAATTAAATAGTTTTGAATGATATCGTATCAAGGTTTTGTATGGCAATTTATCATACTGTGAATCCTTAAAACGCATGGTTACAACCTATCGCTCTTCTATCCTTAGCGTTATTTATGCCAAAAGCTTGAGATAAAATCGTCGGTCTCACTATGCCTATGTGTTAATAGACTCTATAATACCCTCAAACTTATCCCTTAGATTACCTCTAAGCCTGCTGTACCATAAAAAGGCTCGTATTATGACACCCGTTGATAAATCGTCCTCTCATACTCAGCCAACAAGTAAGCGCGACAATAATAACTCTGAGCAACAACGATACGGGCGATTAAAGCAATGGCGGTGGTTTGGGCTGTTCTTATTGGTTTACTTTCTTATTTGGTCGATAGTACCTGCATTTATCGCCAGCAGCGTGCCTTTAGATGTTAGCGAAGGTATCAACTGGGGTCAAGAGTGGCAATGGGGATATTATAAACACCCCCCATTATCATCATGGATACTATACAGCTTTTATAAGCTATTTGGGCATATCGGTCCTTATTTACTGAGCCAAATATGTGTCTTACTCACTCTGCTTATTATGTATCAATTGGGCAAAAAAATATGGTCACCAAACGTTGCTTTATTAGGCAGCGCGTTGACTTTAGCGGTCGTCTATTATACTTATCCTAGCCTTGAGTTTAATCACAATGTGGCACAGTTTCCTATTTGGGCAGGATTATACTTGTTTTTTTATCAAGCGTTAACTCGTAATCGCTTGATAGACTGGCTACTGCTTGGTGTATTAGGCGGGCTTGGAATGCTTACCAAATACAGCGTTATATTTTTATTGTTACCGATGGCGCTGTATTTATTACTACCTAGGCAATGGCCATTGCTCAAACAACCGCAGCCATGGATAGCCGCATTTACAATGCTAGCGATATTTGCACCTCATCTGTACTGGCTCATGATGAATGATTGGTTACCACTCAGCTATGCCAATGGGCGCTCGCACGATGTCGGAGAAGAGGCTAATAATCTTGCACGACACTTTAGTTGGCTAAGCTTTATTATCGCGCAGTTTATTGTCCACATTCCGCTACTACTCATGCTGGTTTTTAATCGTAAACGCTTAGTTGGCATTAGTAACTATAAGCAAAGTCTCCCTGTCGGTGCATCACTGCTTTGGTATATGTGGTTCTCACCTATCGTAGTGTTGGTCGTGTTAAGCTTGATATTTGGTATTGGGCTGCGAGATATGTGGGGCATGCCGATGTGGGCGTTGTCCGGATTATTGGCGGCATCATTCATAGCACCTGCGGCGCAAGCTGTCATGGATATTAAGTTGCGTAAAGCGTTAGTTATTTGGCTCACGCTTGCAACAGCGTTAACGATCGTCTATGTGGGTGTCGGTGATAAGATACGTCACAAACCCTCACGAATGCAGTGGCCTGAACAAGCGCTTGCAGCACAAGCTCAGAAAACTTGGCAGTCTCTAAGTAGCTGCCAGCTTGATAGCGTATCAGGTGATCGCTGGCTTGGCGCATTGGTAGCGATGAATGATGGCTTCCCATCGCAAATGATTTCGGGTTCTGCTAGCCACTCGCCTTGGATGAGCGCTGAGCGTATTCAACAACACGGAACCTTAGCAATGTGGCAAGATGGTGATGACGATATCGTGTTACCCTTACTTGATGATGTCAATATTGCAAGTACGCAGAACATAAATACAAAATCTACTGATACGCAAAATCTTGAATATGAAGATACCTTAATCGCCAAGCAAGGTCAGTGGCAAATTGCTTGGCGTGATGCTGAAGCTGATGAACCTTTAACCGTAAACTGGATTGCTTATGTGCCTAGCCGCTGCGTTCAGTCGCCTCAATAATCAACGCCTAATCGATAGCCGCTCAGTAGCTATTTATAATCATTAAAACTCAAGAGTGTGTTCATGCCGCAAAACCATCCTTATTTGACTATAATCATGCCTGCGTATAATGATGCTGAGGCTTTGCAGACGTTTTTGCCGCAAGTATTTGCGTTTACTGCACTGTTGAATAAACCTCAAGAAGATAGGAATGCTGAAGCGCTCAAAGGCGAGTTGTCATTAGCACATTGCGAGATTATCATCGTCGACGATGGCAGCCACGATAATTTAATAGAAGTCGTTACGGGCTTGATACCTATTCGCCCAGCCAATACTGAATTACAACTGATCCGTCTGTCACGCAACTTCGGTAAAGAGCCTGCGCTTAGCGCAGGATTGGCTAAAGCGCAAGGTGATGTGGTGGCTATGATAGATGCTGATGGTCAGCACCCGCTACCTGTATTGGCACAAATGCTTACTATGATTGAGCAATCGGATATCGATATGGTTGCTGGTATTCAAGCCGATCGTCCGCATGAGAGTAAGCTTGCTAAAACTCTAAAACGTAGCTTTTATCTCTTTGTCCAAGATCGTCAGCGTTACGAGATTAAACCCAATGCTGGAGATTTTCGAGTAATGAATCGCAAAGTTCTGGACGCATTGCGCTCATTGCCCGAACGTCAGCGTTTTATGAAAGGTCTATATGCTTGGGTAGGATTCAATACGGTCTATCTGCCTTTTACTGCTGATAATCGTGATACTGGTGAAAGTAAATTCAACTATGGCAGTCTGTTTGAGCTGGCACTGGTCGGTATTACTTCTTTTTCTCAGAAGCCGCTACGTTGGATATCACGTATGGGTTTTGTGGTTTCGGCCTTGGCATTTTTATATGGCTTATACATCGTTATAGAGACTTTGATTTTTGGTAGTGATGTCGCTGGCTGGGCAACGGTCGCGGCTGGCATTATGTTTTCGACAGGTATTCAGCTGGTCTGCATCGGCGTCATTGGGGAATATGTAGGGCGATTGTACGAAGAGGTCAAGCAGCGTCCGCTGTATTTGATTAATGAGACCATTAGTAGCGAACCGCACACTCAAGACACCGACTCTGAAGACACCGACTCTGAAGACCTCAATACATATAGCAAAAAAGATAGCGATTCTGCCCTAAATAAATACTTTGATAAGCATGCCGATGAATAAAATTGCCATGACCCAGTCAGCCTCTAGACAAGCATTATGGTTCTTGATAGTGGGTGCCAGTGCAGCAGGCGTGCATTTTTTAGTATTGATAAGCGTTGTTAGCTTTACTGCTATTAGTCCTGCTTGGGCTAATGTTATCGCTTTTTCATTAGCGTTTATCGTCAGCTTCTTAGGTCATTTTTATTTAACCTTTGACAAAACCAGTACCATTGCCAGTACCAATACATCTAGCTCGACGTCTACTCTCTATAAAAAAAGCAGCACCCTTCATACATTAATCAAATGGTTTGCCAGCTCCGTTGTCGGATTTATTGCTAATCAAGGACTATTTATACTCGGTCTCAATGCGTTTGGTGAGCGTTATTACATCCTAATTTGGCTGGTTGTCACTGGCGTTATCACCGTGATGACTTTTGCATTAGGTAAACTTTGGGCATTCAAATCATGAATAATACAAACAATACAGCTTCTAAAAATTAAAATTATGAAAATGACACGACACAGGTATCTACTAACGCCCGTGCTATTATCATCAATGTCGATGATTTAGGCTTATCTAATGCCGTAAATGATGCGGTCATCAGTCTGGCTGAGCGTGGACGTATTGGTGCTAGTAGCTATATGGTAGGTGGCACTATTAGCGATTCGGACAGTCATAAACTAACGGAATTAAACGTTGATATTGGTCTGCATTTAGATTTGACTGGCGTGTTTCCATCTCAATTACGTGGTTCACTCAAGTCGCTTATTATTGCCAGTTATTTACGCAGGCTTGATAATGAACAAGTCTCTCATATTATTAGACAGCAATTCGATGCTTTTGAAGATACGTTTAATCGTGCGCCTGTCTTTATCGATGGTCATCAACATATTCATCAATTTCCTATTATCCGCGCACAGCTCATCAATGAGCTGAATCTGCGTTACGGGAGTTCAGATTCAAGATCGTCTATTAGCGCACGTATCACGACGCCACTTATTAACGACTTCAAATCTTGGATTATCTATGCGCTTGGTGGACGAGCGTGGGGTAAGCTATGTAGAGAGAGCCATATTGCAACTAATGAACGCTTTGGCGGGGTTTATGGGTTTGATGCAAGTACCCAAGAGCTTGCTGTATTGTGGGGAAAATGGCTACAAAGTGCACCGCGCTCACAACATTTATCAGCTGCTTTATATACACAGTCGCTCGAGATTGAGCGCTTGGGGACTTATGCACAATACGGGTCAACTACCCCGCCTATACATTCAGTACCCTTGTCATTGCCTTCTGATTTATCCACCACGCTTATCATGTGTCACCCTGCTGTAGCTAATAACAGCTGGCAGGATGAGATTAAAATGGCACGTGAGCGTGAATATGATTGGCTAATAAGCCATCAGTTTGAAGATTTATTACAGCAAAATGAGGTTAGGTTGGTGAGATGGTCGGATATCATAACGACTTACTGAGAACCTATAGGTTATAGACAGAAAAAAGCTAAGACCTGTTCAAGATCTTAGCTTTTTTCTGTCTATAGTTTTAACTAATTATCAATCTATAAAGCTTAGCCAATCCATATACTTTTCACTACGACCATGTACGACGTCAAAGTACAAGGTTTGCAGTTTTTCAGTCATTTCGCCGCGACCACCGTTACCAATAGTGCGATCATCGTATTCACGAATAGGCGTCACTTCAGCAGCAGTACCCGTCATAAAGATCTCATCAGCCAAATAAAACTCGTCACGAGTAATACGGCGCTCAGTCACTTTGATACCTAGATCATTAGCGAACTGGATAATGCTGCGACGAGTAATACCATCTAACGCCCCGCCTGCTAAGTCTGGCGTATGCAGCTCACCGTTCTTAACTAAGAATAAATTCTCACCTGAGCCTTGGCAGACATAACCTTGTGAATCCATCATGATCGCTTCGTCATAGCCATTACGCGTGACTTCTCTATTGGCCATAATCGATACAGGATAATTGCTTGAGGCTTTAGCCTTACACATAGTGACGTTTGGCATATGATGCGTATAAGAAGACGTCTTGACACGGATACCGTTTTGAATACCTTCTTCACCTAAATAAGCGCCCCAATGCCAAGCGGCAACCATCGCATTGACGCTATTATCATGAGCAGATAGACCAAGCTTTTCTGCGCCAATCCATATCAACGGACGAATATAAGCTTCTGCTAAGTTGTTCTGCTTGACCACGTCTTTATGGGCTTGCTCAAGGGTAGCCGCATCAAAAGGCACTTCCAGTTGGAAAATTTTTGCAGAGCCTAGCAGGCGCTCAACGTGATCTTTTAGACGAAAAACCGCAGTGCGCTTGTCATCAGTTTGGTACGCACGTACGCCTTCAAATACGGCGATGCCATAATGTAGACTATGCGAAAGTACGTGGACTTTGGCATCGGGCTGATTAATCATCGTGCCATTCATCCAAAGCTTACCGTCTTGTGTTGCCATGTTCATTATATATTCCTTGTGCTAGCACTATCGTCTAACTTTTCTGATTGGGTTTAATAATACGTTTACAATATAAGCTCAACAGTCATAAGACAATGGATAAATCGTCAATTACGAATCTCCATTTATTGACTTTAAGCGAGCACTTATTTTCATACCTTTATAATGTGCGACTGATTATATCATCGGCAGCATGGGCAAATGAAATCTTTTAGTTGCTAGGGTCTGTTGAACAGTCAAATGTGGCTTTTATTTATGTTGATTCAGCTGTACGCCCATTAGATGCTGCCATTGGTCTTGCACTAACGCTCGCGTCTCAACCCATAGTGACTCATCAACCAGTAATGACTCTTCTGATAACGCTAGTTGATGGGTTGCCGCGCGAACCCGTAAATAAGCATCGGTTAAGTCTTCACAGACTTGTGCTTCCCAAATACCAAGTAACGCCACTTCTGCAAAAATACGAACGTTATCACTCCACTTAGTCAGACTTGGATACTCATGTGAATAGGCTAATACCGCAAACTGCGCTAAAAATTCAATATCGACAATACCGCCAGCGTCTTGTTTCAGATGAAACTTACCTTTTTGCTGTTGCCATTGACTGGTGCCGAGATGTTTTTGCATCTTAAGACGCATACTTGTCACTTCTGCTCGTACCTCATCGAGGGTACGTGGTAGCGATAAAACGGTTCTGCGAATTTCACAAAAGAGTGCTGTGACGAGCTTGTCGCCGCATATCGCTCGAGCTCGCACCAGTGCTTGATGCTCCCACGCCCAAGCTTTATCACGCTGATAAGTGTCAAAAGCATGACAAGATACGACCATCATGCCAGCATTGCCTGATGGTCGCAGACGCATATCAATCTCATAAGCGCGCCCATCACGCGTTTGGGTATTTAGATACGTCATTAGCTTTTGCGCAAGGCGAGCGGCAAACTTCATACCACTGACAGAATTCTCACCGGTAGTCATTCCCTGCTCTTTTATCTTATGTAAAAACACCAAATCCAAGTCAGAAGAGTAAGACAGTTCGAGCCCGCCAAGCTTACCGTAACCAATGATAGCAAAGCCACAATCTGCCTCTGTCACTGGATCACCGTCTTGAGCGATAGGATAACCATAACGTTTGACTAGCTCAGCAAAAGCTCTCTCTAATGCTGCTTCCAATACGACAGCTGCGATATACGTTAATGAATCAGAGACTTTCATAATGGGTCGCTCAGCCAACACATCACTAGCGGCTACCGCCAATACTTGATTCTTTTTGAACAGTCTTAAGACGCTAAGCAGCTCCTCTTCGTCATCCGGCTCAACCCGTAACAAGCGTTGACGTAAGATATCACGCAGCTCAGGTTTGTCCGGCAGATGGCGGTAGCGCTGCTGTAAGAAAGTATCAAGCAGTACTGGATAGCGCGCTAACTCGTTGGCAATCCAAGGACTCGCAGACAACATTGGAATCAGCTCAACCGTCGCATTAGGGTTTTCTGCGATCATTACTAGATAAATGGAGCGCCTACAGATCGCCTCAAGTAAATTAATTAGACGTGGTAAGGCGGTATTAGCCAATTGCAATTGCTCTTGGTGGGCAAGCAGCGCATGCAAAATTACTGGATAAGCATTATCTAGACGACTTCTCGCCTCATCGCCAAGGTTTGCAACCATTTTAGACTGCCAAAAAGCGTCTAACTGCGCGCGACTCTCTTGGGTTAAGACCGTATCCAGCTGAGCCATTTGGTTATTAAGATCAGCCGGTTCAAGCGTTTCATCTTCTTGTGCTGGCATCTGTCGTTCAGTGACCATGCGCTCAAAGGGAACATTCACATTATTGCGGTGGGCATTCAGCGTTATTAATAACGCTTGCCAATCCTCAAAACCAAGAGTAATCGCTAGATTATGTTGCCACTGTGGGTCATTAGGTAAACGTTGGGTTTGCTGATCATTAATCGCTTGAATACCGTGCTCAAGCCGACGTAAAAATCGATAGGCTGCCTGTAATTGCTCATAAGTTGGGCGTTTTAGATATTCTAAGTCACACAACGCTTGCATAGCTTGCAAACAAGACTTGACCTGCAATTGCGGATGACGACCACCATAGATTAACTGAAATGCCTGCACAATAAATTCGATATCACGAATCCCGCCAGCACCAAGTTTGATATTGTCTAAATCTTCTCGCTGGGCTACTTGATTTTGGATGAGTGACTTCATCTCACGCAGCGCTGAGAACGCACTATAATCAACATAATAACGAAAGACAAACGGCTTAATAAGCGCTTGCAACTCATCATAAAACGGAGGTGACAACTGCCCAACTACCCTTGCTTTTAGCCAAGCGAAACGCTCCCAAGCTCTGCCATGATTGGCAAAGTACTTTTGCAGTGCTGACAGATGAATAGCCAAGTCACTACCATCGCCCCATGGACGCAGACGCATATCTACTCTAAATACAAAACCATCTGCTGTGCAATTGTCTAACAGTTTAATAATACCTTGACCCAAGCGAGCCATAAAGCGCTTGTTGCCTATGCTGCGTGTACCTTTTGCCTTGTCACCATCCGTATCACCGCGTGCTTGATGAATGAAGATTAAGTCAATATCGCTTGATAAATTCAGCTCATGAGCGCCAAGCTTTCCCATCGCCATAATCGCCATATCATCAATATGCTGAACACCTTTATCATCTATAAAGGTCGGCTGACCGTATTGGGTAATCAGATGCTGATAGGTATAATCTTTGGCAAATAAAATACAACCATCAGCAAACTCGGACAGCTCATCCGTTAACTGCTCAAGCGCAATTACTCCTAATGCATCTTGCCAAATCCACCGCATCATCAGTAGCATGCGCAAATTGCGTAGACCGCTCATTACTTTGGTCTCATTAGCCAGTTGATAGTTATCATCCAAGGTATAATCTTGAATAAGATCATCAATCTGCTGACGAGTTAAGGTATGCTCTAAGGGATAGCTACGTAAAAAAGTCTGGCATGACGACGCCCTACTTTCCCACACCTGATAAGCAAACTCACTGGCCGTTTGCAACACTTTGAGCTGTTCAGACGTCGGTTGATAGCCTGAATGATTGGTCGTAACGGATAGCATAACTGACGACATAGTGGCACAAGCTCCTTACAGCATAGATAAATTAGACTACCTGAACCGAGCAGTCTTGTTCATACTTTTTTGATACGAAGCAGTCACGATGATTGCTGAGTTGAGATGATTCAAATGACCTAACAACAGATGGTATATAGTCGATATGTTTCAAAAGTGTTATAGCACTACTGGGATGAATTTTGCGCAGCCTCTGTCAGCGTAGACACAGCAAGCAAGTAAAATTTATACCAGTAGTGCGTTTAATGGAGTCGTAACCGTTTTGTTTTCAACTGACTATAGCGCAAGACTGATTAGCATAAAATTACTTTTAACAACCTTGATGCTCTTTGGTTTTTCGCACTTTATGGTAGCATGAATAGCTTAAGCATAGACGATGGTAACCTTCTATTATCATGCAATAATTAATATGACGGCGAAACCTCTTTTGTAATAATAGGTCGATAATTATTCGATAAAAACAATAAAGAAACTATTTTATGACTATAAATGAATACCCCAAAGTAGACAAACCCTTCGATGACGATATCACTATTGAAGATATTTTATTGAGCAATGTTCGGTTAGAGACTGGCTTCTTATACGATAATAACAAGCAGGTTATTGCGACTAAAACAGCGCTATTCGATATTAGTATTGCTAATGGCAAAATCAAAGCTATAAATAAAAAAGGAAGTTCACACTTACAATATCTAAAAAAAGTCGATGCTAATGAATTATTAATGCTACCGACTTTTCACGATATGCATATCCATATTGACAAGACCTATTATGGTGGTGACTGGCAGGCAGCCCCTTGGACAGGCGGTATTAAAGATATGATACGTTTGGAAGAGGAATTAATTCCAAAACTGCTTCCTAACTCTCAACAAAGAGCTGAATCTTGTATAAAGCTCATGCAAAGCTATGGAACCAGTTTTGCTCGTTGTCATTGCAATGTCGATCCAGTCAGTGGTCTTAAAAGCTTAGAGCACTTATTAATGGCATTAGATAACTTTAAGGATAGCTTTACGTGGGAGATTGCGGCATTTCCGCAACACGGTATCCTCTACTCTCAGTCTGAAAGTTTATTGAGAGAAGCCGCGCAAATGAACATCGACTTTATTGGCGGACTTGATCCAACCATAGTCGATAGTGATGCGCGGAAATCTTTAGATATTATGTTCGATATCGCTCTGGATTATGACAAAGGTGTCGACATCCATTTACATGAAGATTTGCCTTCTGGCAAAGCTGTGATGGAGCATATGATAAAGCGTGTCAAAGAAAACAAAGC
>JBBSUA010000026.1:0-12719 GCA_038235315.1 Pseudomonadales bacterium
AGAAATGACAACTCACGCAGACGTTTGGCTAAGATATCATATTCAAAGACAGTACCTGTAAACACATCGCTACTCGGATAAAAGCGGATTTGCGTACCCGTTCTGTCCGTCGCTTCCATTTGCTGAATGTCAGCATCTGGAGCACCATCAGTATAAGTCTGGTTGTAGTGGTAGCCTTCACGCCAGATATCCATCTCAAGTTTTTTCGATAATGCGTTGACCACTGAGACCCCTACACCATGTAGACCGCCTGAGACTTTATAACTGTTATCATCAAACTTACCGCCTGCATGCAGAACCGTCATGATGACCTGTGCCGCCGATACACCCTCTTCTGGATGAATATCTACGGGCACACCGCGACCGTTATCACTGACACTCACCGACTCATCTTCGTGAATAATGATATCGATTTGGTCACAATGACCTGCAAGTGCCTCATCAATTGAGTTATCCACCACTTCAAACACCATATGATGCAGACCAGTGCCGTCATCAGTATCGCCGATGTACATTCCCGGACGCACACGAACCGCTTCCAATCCGCGCAATACGCGAATATCTTTAGAGCTATAATCGGAAGGAATGGCTTCAGGGGCGATAGTCTGAACAGTGCTATCTGACATTAAGTTATCTGGCATCAAGTTATCTGGCAATGATTGCTCGTTATCAGTAGGTAATGAATCACTCATAGGTATTCCTTAATCAAGCCATAATCAGCTATCTATTATCTGCCCGCCACTACGGTAAGCATCATGATGTTATCTGAGACTCAACGTATCAACGCTGCGGTCTTTATTTAAAACTTCTAATTAAGAGGAAATCGGAATGCTAAAAACCGAAGACTGCTGCATTATTAATTTGAATAAAATCTTGGTACTGTTATAGATATAGTCAATAAAAAGTAATATCGATACACAGCGTACTGTTGGTATAAGTTTTTTTTGCTTGCTGTGCCTACGCAGACAGAGGCTGCAAAAAACTTATACCAACAGTACTGTAGCGCTTTTAAGGTATTTTAACTATATTATCAAAACAATAGCTATCAAATAAAATATTGCATTATCAATCGCTTAGCGATTTATGTGTCGGATAAATATTCCACATAAAATTATCAGATAACGTGCTGAAAATAGGACAAAAACAAAGGCTTATTTTAGCATTTTTTTGCTTCTAAGTCACTGTTTACTGGTGATTTTACGAAGAATAGTCTAAGTAATAGTAATAGAAAAAATGAGAGTAAAACAGTTAAAAGCGCTAAGCTAAAGACTATTGGAAATTAGATGAAAATGAAGTTATTAATAATACTTTTTGAACTATAAAGATGTTTATATAATCAATCCTCAATAAAAAAGAGTTGTTTATATCAATAAACAGAAAGCATGCCTTGTTTCACGTGAAACACGTTTGATGCTGACCAATAATTATTAACCAGTGGCAAAATGTCTGCTGTTAGGCTAGTCATTATCACTTGGCAAGGAAGGTTTGACAGACTTGATAACAAAATGTCTATCGCACGAGTATCAAGCTCTGCGGTGATGTCATCTAGCAATACCACTGGCGTGATCGTTACTTGCTCACTATCGTTCGGCTTATCTGCTATGTCTAAACCGTTCAATAATAAAGGCAACTGTGATAGCCGTAGTGCCGTAATCAATAGCTTTTTTTCACCACGAGACAGTATATTCGCCGCCTGCTCTTTTATGGTCGTCTGCTTGATAGGATTATCAGAAATATTGTCTTTTTCTATCTTCTTATCACTTACTGATTTATCACTTACTGACTGGCTATTTTCAGAGCGCCAATGGACGTGAATATCAGCACGATGGCTACCTATACGAGTATAACCCAACTGCAAATCCTGATCTAATCGCTCACTTAATTGTTCATCTAAAGGCGTGCTAGTATCATAGCCCGGACTATAGCTCAAGCTTAAGTGCTGAGCATAAGATGGCAGTAGCGTAGCGATGCTGGCTTCAAAATACGGTTGCCATGCTTCAAATACTCGCAAACGGTAATGATGAATCAGAGCGGCATGATTAGCCAAACCTTTATCCCACGCTCTTAATTCTGCATGTTGATTTTGACTGAGATGTTTGGTTTGTTTGAGCAGGCTATTGCGCTGTTTTAATAGACGTTGATAAGCGACCCATTGCGGATGAAAGCCTTGTTTCATGTGAAACACTAACCAATCTAATAACTGACGTCGGCTAGCACTCCCCTGCTCCAACATATCCATCGATGAGGGGTCTATCAGCAAGGTTGGCAGCTGCTCAGTGAGGATACTTTGATTGTAGACAGTGGTTTGATTGAGTCGTAAAACGGTAGTCGCATCCGCTTGTTTTTGAATCGCTAACGTACTGCCATCTGTTAATTTGGCATACACCGTTGTGGCGTGCTGATGATGCTGAATATAACGTTTGGGCTGATGATGACGAAAACTTTTGCCGCGTGATAATAAAAATATCGCCTCAAGTAATGACGTCTTGCCACTACCGTTCGCCCCAATGATAACGTTGCACGCAGCCGTCGGCAAGTTCACCTGACTGAGATTACGCAAATGTGTGACTTGTAGACGTTCAATCATAATATGCGACTATATTCGCATCGGCATAATGACATATTGATGGAATTCATCATTGAGTTGGTTAACGAGCACAGAGGCATTTGACTGGCTCATATGCATCTGCAAGTCCCCTTGAATGACACCAAGCACATCCTGTAGATAAGCGGCGTTAAAAGACAACTCCATAGGCTCACCTTGATACTTAGCTTGTATCATCTCTACGGCTTCATCTTGCTCAGCGTTGTTGGCTCGCACCTCTACCATACCGTCGCTGGCAAAATTGAACACGACGCCACGAGATTTTTCATTACTTAAAATTGCCACACGGCGCAACACGTCATTCATTTTTTCTTGATTAAACAACGCAAGTTTATCGGTATTGCTTGGCATAACACGTCGATAATCAGGAAATTTACCATCGATAAGGCGTGCAGTAAATATCACCATCAAGTCTTGACTGATTTGTCCAGTACTATCGACATCACCAAACGGTAAGCTCACTTGCAAAAATTCACGTCCGAAGCTTAGGGTTACTACGTTATCTTGATCACTGAGCATTTTACCCAGCTCAGTCGTCAGGCGCTCAAGCTCAATGACTGCTTTACGCGGTAAAATAGCCTGCATGTTTAGATCCGCGCTGACATCGATAACGCTACGCGCCAATGCTAATCTATGTCCATCAGTAGCGACAGTGGTTAGCTGCTGTTGCGCAACATCAAATAGCATACCCGTTAAATAATAACGCACATCTTGAATAGCCATCGCAAATTGAGTTTTATGAATGAGATCAAGAAGACGGTTACGGCTGATGGTCAACGGCGTGATATTCTCAGGATTGCCCAAACTTGGATAGTCACCACTTGGCAGAGTTCCCAACGTGAAGCGACTTTTACCACTGGTAAGTAAACAGCGCTCATTTTCTTGGCTAGCCAGATTGATCTGTGATTGTGCAGGTAATGATTTGCAGATATCTTTTAATTTCATTGCAGGTAAAGTTGTTGCACCCGCTTCAATACAAGCGCCAGCAGGTAACTTAAGTATAGAAGTTAACTCGACTTCTAAATCAGAAGCCGTCAAAATCAACTCGGATTCAGACAGTTGTAGCTTGATATTACCCAATATCACCATATTATGGCGCTTATCAGCGGCTTTAGCGATCAAGTTAATAGCTTTTAACAATGACTCTCGATTAATCGATAACTGCATGTTAGATACTCTTATTTAAGGGCTTTATTTAAGAAATTTTATTTTAATAAGTTTTATTTTGAGCCATTATAAACCATATCTATCGGCTTAAACATAGCGTTACTATCTTGCTAATATAGGCTTATAATCAGTACTGAATAAAATCAATACATCACTATTGTCACGCTACTAGTATAAATTTTGCTTGCTTGCTTGCTGTGTCTACGTTGCGTCGAGCCTGCGCAAAATTCATACCAGTAGCGCTATAACACTCTTAAAATTATTGACTACGGTTGATTTTAGCCAGCTTGTAGCATCATCGCTAATGCCTTGTAGTCTTTGTCAAAAGTAGGATCTTCTGCTCGTAGTTGCGCCACTTTATCGCAGCCATGCATCACCGTTGTATGATCACGACCACCAAAGGACTGTCCAATATCCGGATAACTATCTCCTGTCAGCTCACGCGACAGTGCCATTGCTACTTGTCTAGGTCTAGCAATACTACGAGTTCGCTTGCGTCCCATCAAGTCTTTGACGGTTATATCATAATACTCTGCGACGACTTTACGAATGTTATCCATATTTACCGCTTGCACGCGCATCGCAACAATATCTTTTAGAGCGTACTGCACCATCTCAAGCGTAACAGGCGCGCCAGTCAAATTAGCATTGGCAAATACTTGATTTAATGCACCTTCTAGGCGTCTGACGTTAGAAACCACATTTTGAGCAATAAACAGAGCACACTCTTTAGGTAATATCATGCCGGAAGAAGCGGCTTTTTTTTGTAGAATTTGTACACGAGTGTCAATTTCTGGAGGTTCTACAGCGACGGTCAAACCCCAAGAAAAGCGTGAACGGAAACGCTCATCGAACTCAATCATTTGCGAGGGATGGCGGTCAGATGCCAAAATAAGCTGCTTATCACCACTAGTAAAATCAGCAAATAATGTTAAAAACTCATTACTACTTTTAGTCTTTCCTGCTAATACATGAATATCATCAACAATTAATAAATCTACTTTTTTTATTTTCTTTTTAAAATCTTCTATTTTATTATTTCTTAATGAATAGACTAATTGATTAATAAATTTCTCAGAAGTAAAATAATAAAAACTTCTATTATTTTTTAAATAGCGCTGAGCAACAGAATGCATTAAATGGGTTTTCCCCAAACCTGAAGGTCCGTATATAAATAATGGATTGTGACGATTTTTTGATTGTGGTTTAGTTAGCTCGTAGCAAGCTTTATAAGCTAGATTATTAGATTTACCCGTGACAAAGGTTTCAAACGTGAAGTCTGGATTAAGATAGCTCAACGATTTGGTATCAGCAGAATCGACGAGTACGGCATGTCGTCTATTCATGTCATTACCTATACTTAAGCTATCTGTTTGACTATTTTTAGAAGCTGGGGGAGGGGAGTGGCTATCTTTTGCAAACAGAGATCCTGATGTCTGAGAATCAACACTTGGTACATTAGAGTCATCGTCAATGATATCCTGATTCGTATGCTCACTGTGACTTGCGTTATCAACACGGACGACAACGTCCTCAATACTGCCTTGACTGTGCTTGGCTACGAGTTGTTGAATGTCATCTAAATGATTCTTTTTTATATAAGAAACAAAGTAATCATTAGGTGCTCTAATGATTAGTGTTTGAGCTTCTTTATGCGCAGATAAAGGTCTTAGCCACATCGTAAAAACGTTATCTTTGACCTGATAACGTAGATCATCTAAGCATTTATCCCAGAGTGTAGCAGTATCAATCATTAAAAATGCTAACCTTATATTTCAATGTTATTAGTATTCATTAGCGCTTTAACTTGAGCGATTAATGTCCAATCACACTCTAATTACTTTCCACAACAAGGGTAAAATAGACTGTGTACTTGGCGAGCTGGGTAAGGGAGTAATCTACCACAAATACCCTGTGGATAACATCCCGTTTTTTGTGGATAACCCTGTGCACAGTTTTGTGGATAACTCTGATTAGCAAGTTACCCACATTTCACCCACAGGTTGTCCACAGGGTTACCCATAGTCTACTCGATTGATAATAAAGCATAATATAGACTTATCCTCAGATATTAAGGCTCCCAATAACAACAATACAAAACTATATTAATTATTAATTATTATAGAGTCGCACAATTTCTGTGGATAACTTTTGATTCAGCAGCTAAATAATAGGTCGATATTTATTTTTTGCTAGATATGATTTTCAATCAATTACTCAGTAATCTAGATTAAATTTCAAAACACTTAGCAAAACAATTAATTAGTTTATTGACCTAAATTTTATGAAATGATATAATCCTGCGTTATTACGAATTCAGTCAATTATTTAGATAGGTGAGTTATGAAACGTACATTCCAACCAAGCGTGATCAAACGCAAGCGTACTCACGGTTTCCGTGCTCGTATGGCAACAAAAAAAGGACGTCAAGTTTTAGCACGTCGCCGCGCTAAAGGCCGTCATCGTCTTACTGTATAGTTAGTTATTCGGTAACATACGATTTTTATGGCTGATAGATATTAACTATTGAGTATCTGTTATTGTTTATAGACCATAGCTTACAAAAACAGTAATATTCAATAAAAATTATCATTTAGCCATATATTAAAAGCGCCCGCATCGGCGCTTTTTTTGTCACTGTATTTTATCAAGCTCATAATACTTCTTTCATTGGCCCTCACTATAGGCTGTATCATGCCCAATTCTACTCTAGACACCCAGAGAGCCTGTTTTACTAAAGAGCAGCGTATACTCACGCCAGCAGCCTTCCGTGAGGTGTTTGATGCCCCTGAGCGTAAGCTTCACCAAAGTCATCTGATGGCCTTTGTACGTAGTAATACGTGTGATAAACCTCGCATAGGTATGGCAATTACTAAGCGTAAAGTACCCACTGCTGTCGCTCGAAACTTAATAAAACGTCAGATTCGAGAAAGTTTTCGCATTCAAAATTTTAATCTAGAAGATAAAGACATTGTTTTTATAGTCAAAAAATCTATAAAAGATATTAATAGTAAAGAATTAAAAAATCAAATAAATAATATTTTTAAAAAAATAGAAAAAAAATAGAATGAATTATTTTATTGTAAGAATAAATAAAATATTTTATAAATCTGTATTTAATTTTATTGTCTTTTATCAAAAAATAATAAGTCCTATACTACCTGCTCGTTGTCGTTATTATCCAACCTGCTCAAACTATGGCAAACAGGCATTAGCTTGGCATGGTGTTTGGGCAGGAAGCTGGCTACTTCTGAGACGCATTGGACGTTGTCATCCTTTAGGGGGACATGGTGTCGATTTTGTGCCACTACCTTTAGCTTCCTATAGTTATCAATATATTTTCTCTTCAGGAGCAATCATTGCTAGTAACACAGGAAAAGGTGTCTATCGCGACCACAACAGTTATGTCACTCGTTTAAACTATCTAATGAGAACTAGCCAATTTTGACTGAAGTTTTCCTAGGTTAATCGTAGTTATCTAGACGATTGTCACGGTCATTTTCTAAGATTATAGGTTGGATAAGTTACCCACAAGTTATCCACAGACTAAGTTACCCACAAGTTATCCACACTGTTGGTATCATTTGAGGTGGTTTTTTAGTAAAATGATGCACATTTTATGTAAATGACTCCTAGCATTATTGTAAGTAATATGGCTAATGCATGGTAGTTATGACACACGCCCTAATTTTTCATTCCCTAATTTTTTAATCTAGGAAAGGTTTATGCAAAAGATATTTCGGGTGATGATCATCATTGCGATGCTAATCACCGCTTATCTGCTGATTTTGGCATGGCGAGATGATTATGCCGACGCGCCAGCTGTAGATGCTGTGACAACGACAGAAACCTCTGTAGGTGCTGATATTCCCTCTACTACAGGCGCGGTTGGCGATGTTCCGGTACAAACGCTACCTACCAGTGAGAGCAGTGTGGTGGCAGCACCCGTTAAGGATGCAGGCTTAATCACGGTCACAACTGATCGCTATGATGTCAAAATTAATCCCGAAGGCGGCGATATTGTCTATGCTGCGCTTAAGCAGTATAACGCGACGCTTGATAGTGATGAGCCTTTCGTACTATTAGAGAACGATAGTAATCGCGTTTATGTGGCTCAGTCAGGGCTGATTGGACCCAATGGTATCGATACGGCTGCTGGTCGTGCTAAATATAGTCATAGCGCGAACAGTTATGTGATGCAAGAGGGTCAGCAAACGTTAGCTGTGCCGCTTACTTATCAAAAAGATGGCGTGACCATCACTAAGACTTTCACATTTACTCACGATAAGTACCCTATTGATGTTAGCTATCAGATTCAGAATAAATCAGCGCAACCGTGGCAAGGACAGCTATTTGCACAGTTAAAGCGTGATGATAGTAAAGATCCAGGCATGTCTGGTAAAGGCGCGCTAAGCATGGCGACTTATTTAGGCGGCGCTTGGGGTACACCTGATGACCCATACAATAAGTTAAAATTCGGTAATTTTAGTGATGGTGAGTTGGTTGCCAGCAGTGATAAAGGCTGGGTTGGGATCGTGCAGCATTACTTTGTATCAGCATGGACGCCTGAAAACTTCACTGCTAATTTCTTTAGCCGTGAAACGGCAGGTGAGTACTTTATTGGCTTTAATAGCCAACCCATCAATATCGCAGCCAACAAACAAGCGACCTTAACAGCGACCTTGTATGCAGGGCCAAAAGTACAGTCTGAGATGAAAGATGTGGCAATTGGCCTTAATAAGACCGTTGATTATGGTCTGCTGTGGCCAATATCAAAAATACTATTTGCCATTTTGGATGGTATCCATAAAGTGATTGGCAACTGGGGTTGGTCGATCATCTTATTGACGATCTTAGTTAAGATTGCATTGATGTGGTTCTCTAACAAGAGCTACTACTCAATGGCAAAAATGCGTGCTATTGCACCGCGTTTAGCAGCGTTGAAAGAAGAGCACGGCAGTGATCGGATGAAGATGTCGCAAGAAATGATGGGTATTTATAAAGAAGAGAAAGTCAATCCTATGGCGGGTTGTCTCCCTATCTTGATGCAGATGCCCATCTTCTTAGCCTTGTATTGGGTATTGGTCGAAAGTATTGAGCTGCGTCATGCACCATGGATTCTATGGATTAATGATTTGTCAGCGATGGATCCTTGGTTTATCTTACCGCTACTAATGGGTGCATCTATGTTCACCCAACAACAGCTAAACCCGCAGCCTACTGATCCTATGCAAGCAAAGGTCATGAAGTTTTTACCGATTATCTTTACGGCCTTTATGTTGTTCTTCCCAGCTGGTTTAGTATTATACTGGACAGTGAACAACTTGTTCAGTATGACCCAGCAATACTTGATCAATAAAAAAGTAGAAGAAGAGCAAAAGCATCGCACAGTAAAAGTACTCGATTAAGCAAGTGTTCAATTAACTTAAAAACCATCGCTCCGGCGGTGGTTTTTTTAGGTTTAAAAGATGGTAAATATGACAGAGCTGCACGTCTATTCAAAGTTTGTTTTGTGAGTCTTAGCCTAGCCGTCTATAATAGGGTTTTTAGCTATTGAGAATGGTTGTGGATTCTATCGCAACGGTGGTAACACCGACTGATTCATCTGGGTTGACTGATTCATATAGCTTGTCTACGATTGCCGCGATTGCAACGCCACTAGGGCGTGGCGGTGTCGGTATTATTCGCTTATCAGGAGCGAAAGCCTACGCTATCGCCTGCAAGTTAACGAGAAAATCTGAATTTACAGGGCGCTTAGCCAGTTTTTGCCGTTTTTATCAAGCGGACGGTACGGTTGTTGACGAAGGCTTAGTGCTATATTTTAAAGCACCGCATTCGTTCACTGGTGAAGACGTTATTGAGCTGCAAGGTCATGGCGGTATGATATTGCAAAGCCTGCTACTCGCGCGAGTATTCGAATTGGGGGCGCAGCAAGCGGTCGCTGGAGAATTCTCTTACCGCGCTTTTGATAATGATAAATTAGACTTAGTGCAAGCGGAAGCTATCGCTGATGCTATCGATGCGACCAGTGTTGCTGCTGCCAGTAGTGCTATACGCTCACTCAGTGGTGAGTTCTCTGAAAAAATCAATCAGCTGTTAGAGCAGCTGATCCATTTGCGCCTACATGTCGAAGCCGCCATTGATTTTCCTGATGAGGAAGATGTTGATTTCTTATCTGATGGGGTCATACAAGCCAAGCTTGAGCAAACTCAAGCTCAGATAGAGCAAGTGCTGGCAACAGCGAAACAAGGTCAGCTGTTGCGCGATGGTATTCATGTGGTATTGGCAGGTAGACCCAATGCGGGCAAATCAAGCTTGCTCAATCGGCTTGCTGGGCAAGAGCGTGCTATCGTAACTGAAGTGGCAGGGACGACACGTGATACCTTGCAGGAGACGGTCGTACTCAATGGCTTGACGCTACATCTGACGGACACCGCAGGTCTGCGTGATACTGAGGATACTGTTGAGCGCATTGGTATTGCCCGCGCCCGTACCGCTATCGCGCAGGCTGATATGCTGCTACTGGTCTACGATGTCACTCGTGATGTTGAAGGGGGCAGCACGCCCTTACAGTTAGCAGAGCAGCTATTTGGTGAGCTACCAGACGCCAAGCGGCTATTGATTATCGCTAATAAAAGCGACTTATTAGCTGAAAGTCATTCAGTTGAAGACCTTAGAAACTCTAATTCTACTGTTATCTATAAAGATAATAATCATGACCAAGGTTATGAACAGGTAAATGTTTCATGTGAAACAGGCGCTGGTATCGAAAATCTAATAGCAGCTTTGTGTGATAAAGTAGGTTTTCATCCGCCTGAAAATAGCCTGATTGCTCGTACTCGACACTTAGATGCGTTGAGGCGGACGGCGGACTGCTTACTTGCAGCGCATGAGCAGCTAGTCGTATTTCAAGCAGGTGAGCTGGTCGCTGAAAGCTTACGACAGGCTCAGCAAAGCTTAGGAGAGATTACCGGTGAGTTCAATGCCGATGATCTCTTAGGTAAAATCTTTGGTAGCTTTTGTATTGGAAAATGATGATAGATCGTTGGCTATAAAGGACCATAACTATAAAAGGAATAAAGTATGCATTGTCCTTATTGCAATGCCTCAGAGACTAAAGTAATAGACTCACGTTTGGCAGCAGAAGGAGCGCAAGTACGGCGGCGTAGACTTTGTAGTACGTGCCAAGAGCGTTTTACTACCTTTGAGATGGTAGAAGTCGTTATGCCCCGTATTATTAAATCAAGCGGCAAGATTGAGCCTTATGATAATGAGAAGTTGCGTCGATCTATTTTATTACCCTTACAAAAGCGTCCGATTACTATTGACGGACAAGAAGCAATGATCAGCCGTATCGAGAAACGCATACGACAAATGGGCGAGCGCGAAATTAATAGTAAGGTTTTGGGCGAAATAATCATGAGTGAGCTCAAAGATTTAGACGATGTCGCTTACGTACGATTTGCTAGCGTCTACCGAGACTTTAAAGATATTGATGCTTTTCATCAAGAAATTGCTAATATTCGCCCTGCGGACAAAAACGACAGCTGATTCCATATAGCTTTCGTCCGTTACTCTTTTACTAAATGTGACTTTTTTATGCCGACATCAAACCCTGTGCAAAACGCCCAAGATAGCTATTTTATGATGCTTGCGATTGAGCAAGCTAAGCGTGGTCTATACACGACGCGACCCAATCCTACAGTAGGTTGTATAATAGTACAGGCAGGAGAAATAGTAGGGCAAGGCTTCCATCCACAAGCGGGGCTACCACATGCTGAAGTATTTGCACTCAAGGATGCTGGAGCTAAAGCTACGGGCGCGACCGCTTATGTTACCTTAGAGCCTTGTAGCCATACTGGTCGTACGCCACCTTGTGCGCTTGCTTTGATTGATGCCGGAATCAATCGCGTGGTGATCGCTGGATTAGATCCTAATCCAAAAGTAGCGGGGCGTGGAGTAGCTTTGCTAGAGCAGGCAGGTATTGCCGTTACCGTTGGCGTATTAACGGCGCAAGCAGAAGCCCTTAATCGTGGATTCTTAAAGTCAATGCGTACGCAAATGCCCTACGTGCGGCTCAAAATTGCCAGTAGCCTCGATGGTCGTACAGCGATGTCAACTGGGGAGTCCAAGTGGATTACTGGTGAAGAGGCTCGTGCGGATGTACAAAAGATACGGGCGCAAAGTGGCGCTATCATTACGGGCAGCCAAACGGTGATTGCGGATAATCCCCAGTTAAATGTACGCTCATCACAATTAGGCGTCGCACTTGAGAATGTGCCTAAACCTTTAGTAGTCGTGCTTGATAGACGCACGCGCCTAGCCCATGATTTACAGTCACCTTATCAGTTATGTCAGCAGGCAGATACTTTATACTGGCGGGATGATGATTTACCAGCACTGCTAAAAAACTTAGTCAGCGAGCACCAATGTTATGATGTGTTGATAGAAGCGGGTGCTAGTGTAGCGGGTAGCTTCCTCAGTCAGCAATTGGTTGATGAGCTGATAGTCTATCAAGCACCTTGCCTTTTAGGAACACAAGCAAGAGCAATGGTTGACTTTAATCCTCTATCTTTAGCGCAGCAATTACGTTTTGATTGTTATAGCTACGAGCAGATAGGAGGTGATTTAAAAATGACCTTTCTGCCACTCTAAAATTTATTCTGCTAACTTACCTACAGCCAGTTCGAAATAAAATCGATACGTCACTATTATTATTATCGTGCTACTGGGATGCATTTTTCTTGCTTGCTGTGTCTACGCTGACAGAGGCTGCGCAAAATATATCCCAGCAACACTGTATCGGGTTTAGAGTAAATCTAGTGTATCCTACCTATATTTTTAACCTAACCTGATGCTACAAATCATCTGTGTATAAGTGTCTAGTTATCCACAATGCTCACAATAGCTATGATTATTCATAATAAATGTGGATAAGTGAACTGAT
>JBBSUA010000027.1:0-12487 GCA_038235315.1 Pseudomonadales bacterium
AAATGGCGCTATTCTGGCTGAAGGAACGTTGAGCGAAGTACAGAACAACGAGGCCGTTATTGAGACCTATCTAGGTCGATAATAAATAGTAGCCCTTAAACTTGGTTTAAAAAAGAATAAAGGTATTTATATGTTAGAAGTCAATGCCATAAATCAATATTACGGTGGCAGTCACATCTTACGTGATGTCACCCTCGCCGCACCTATAGGAGAATGTAGCGTGGTACTAGGTCGTAATGGCGTCGGTAAAACCACCTTGCTTAAATGCTTGATGGGTATCCTACCCATCAAATCAGGTGAAATTTTATTAAACGGCAAGGATATTAGTAAGATGACGCCTGAACAGCGTGTACGTGCTGGATTGGCATATGTACCACAGGGACGTGATATCTTTTCCACCTTGACCGTTGAAGAAAACATTCTAATTGGCATGGCAAAGTTCTCTCAACGTAAAGCAAGCAAAGTACCCAAACACTTGTATGATATATTTCCAGTGCTGGACGAAATGAAACATCGGCGCGGCGGCGATCTGTCAGGCGGTCAACAGCAGCAGCTAGCTATTGCTCGTGCGCTTGCCTCTGAGCCTCAAGTGCTGGTACTCGATGAGCCTACCGAAGGCATTCAACCGTCCATTATTAAAGATATCGGTAGGGTCATTCGTAGTCTTGCTAATAAAGGCGATATGGCAATCGTTTTGGTCGAGCAATTTTATGAGTTTGCAGAAGAGCTTGCCGATAACTATACCGTGCTTTCTCGAGGACAAGTCGTTGCTCATGGAGCGGGATGTGACATGGCGGAAAATAATATTCAAGAATTGGTGGCAATCTAATGAGCAGCTACTAGGTTCTACGTATTAAATAAAGCTTCGAGAAGGTAATACGTGCTATATTTTTACTAGCTGTGATAGTCAAACTTATAGTCAACCTTGGGTTTGACAACATACAGCATAGTTTCAAGGATATTATATTTTGACTTGGCAATCCTCGCTACAGCTCCATTTCGACCATTTAGCGGATACTACAAAAACTCGGCTTTATCATCGTGCCCATACTGGTGCACTAATGGTGCAGCGCGCGCTTTATCCTGAGCCTGATGGTCAAACAGGGATTTGCCATATTTATGTGTTGTATCCTCCTGCTGGTATTGCCGATGATGACCGCTTAACGTTAGAATTTAATCTACACTCTAATAGTCACGCTGTGATTACCACCCCTGGAGCAGGCAAATGGTATGGGCAACGCAAGTCATTGCGATCCTCTAAACCCAACGATTTATCAAAACTTACCAACGGTACTCAAGCGACAAAAAACAACGACTCTGACCATGCTCTTTATGATATCTCCTGCTCCCATACTATTAGCAACACTTTCAACGATACCGTCAGCGCAGAACAACATGTCGACGCGCGCCTTGATGACCATGCTATTCTTGAATGGCTACCCCAAGAAAGCATTTATTATGATCATTCCATCTCTAATGCCAACAATCGCTTTTATTTAGCTAAGGCGGCAAGTTTGCTGACTTGGGATATTGCTGTGTTCGGACGTCAAGCGTATCAAGAGACTTTTACGAGCGGTCATTATGCCAACCGCATAGAGATATGGCGTGATGGTAATTTATTGGTCAGTGAGTGCACATCCCAGCAAGCAAATGCACGCTGGTTTATCTCACCGTTAGGGTTGAACAATCAGCATGTTCATGGCTCTTTTTGGGCAATACCTAGCACAGAGGTCATTGCACCAGAGCTACAGAATAATCCGCTCAAGCTTGGTCAGTATTTAGATACCACTATTACCGAGATACGCAGTCTTATCGATCAGCAGTCACTACCCATTCACTGTACTCATAATTATCAAGGTATTAACTGCCGCTATTTGGGGTCAGATGTGCGTGCCTGCTTCGAAGCCTTTTATCAAGTCCGCGAACTTATAAGGCTTAAATGGTATGCACTTGAACCCCATCGACCGAGGATTTGGGACACCTAATCTCACCTACTTTCACTTACTCTCATTCTTAAACAATGCTTAATAAAACCAAAATGACTTTATACAAAATATTTACGTTATAAAAATTAGAAAAGGTTAATAATTTTCAAAGAAAAATAATTACTAAGGAAGCTTCATGCAATTAAATCCCACAGAAAAAGATAAACTCTTGCTATTTACTGCAGGTATGGTGGCGGAACGTCGTAAAAATCGTGGTGTCAAGCTGAATTATCCTGAGTCCATTGCTTACATCAGCATGTTACTCATGGAAGGTGCGCGTGATGGCAAAACAGTAGCGCAGCTAATGAGTGAAGGGGCCACTTATCTCTCTACCAATGATGTCATGGAAGGTATTGCAGAGATGATAGACGATGTACAAGTTGAAGCGACTTTTCCTGATGGCACTAAGCTGGTAACGGTGCATAATCCAATCGTATAGCTTATTGGAAGTGTAGCCATCGCAAAGACGATTAAGGATAATTAAAATGACGATGAAAGCAGGCGAGTATAAAATTAAAGCAGGCGATATGGCTTTAAATGCTAGTCGCTGTGTTCAAACCGTAGCGGTAATCAATACAGGCGACCGCCCTATTCAAATAGGTTCTCACTATCACTTCTTTGAGGTAAACGCGGCACTTAGTTTTGATCGAGATTTGACGCTTGGATACCGACTAAACATCCTATCTGGTACTGCGGTACGCTTTGAGCCGGGGCAAACGCGTGAAGTCGAGCTAGTTGCTATCGCAGGAAAGCAGCATATTTATGGTTTTTCGGGAAAAGTCATGGGGCCAGCTGAGGTTAAGGCAACCAAAAACACTTCGCAAAAACGCATTGACAGACGTGTCTATGCCGAGCATTTTGGTCCTACTACAGGAGACAAAGTACGCTTGGCAGATACTGATTTATGGCTTGAAGTTGAATATGATTTGACCAGCCACATCGATAGCTATGACAACACCCATGAAGTCAGCATTGGTGAAGAGGTTAAATTCGGCGGCGGCAAGGTCATTCGCGATGGCATGGGTCAATCGCAACTGCTTGGTAGTCAGGTTGCTGATACCATTATTACCAATGTTGTTATTGTCGACTATACCGGTATTTATAAAGCCGATATCGCTATCAAAGGAGGTCGCATCAGTGGTATTGGTAAAGCAGGTAACCCTGACATTCAGCCCAATATCACTTTGCCTATTGGAGCCGCTACTGAAATAATCGCAGGAGAAGGCAAAATCTTAACCGCCGGTGGTATCGACAGCCACATTCACTTTATCGCGCCGCAGCAATGTGAAACAGCATTAATGTCTGGCGTGACCACGATGCTAGGGGGTGGTACGGGACCCGCTGAAGGCACTCTTGCCACAACCTGTACTCCTGGTGCTTATCATATTCAAAGTATGCTAAAAGCCACCGATTCTATTCCGATGAATATCGGACTACTAGGCAAAGGCAACGTCAGTTTACCTATGCCCATTGTGGAACAAATTGAGGCGGGGGCTATTGGCCTTAAACTTCATGAAGACTGGGGCTCCACACCCAAAGCCATTGATAACTGCCTTAGTGTGGCTGAAGAATATGATGTGCAAGTGGCTATTCATACCGATACATTAAATGAAAGTGGCTATTTAGATAGCACTCTAGGCGCCTTTAAAGATCGCTGTATTCACACTTTCCATACCGAAGGAGCCGGTGGCGGTCATGCACCAGATATCTTAAAAGCTATTGGCGAAACCAACGTCTTACCATCATCAACCAACCCAACGCGCCCTTTCACTATTAATACCATTGACGAGCATCTCGACATGCTCATGGTTTGTCATCACCTAAGCCCGTCCATTGCTGAAGATGTTGCTTTTGCAGAAAGCCGCATTCGTAAAGAAACCATTGCCGCTGAAGATATTTTACAAGATATGGGCGCCATCTCCATGATGAGTAGTGATTCGCAAGCTATGGGTCGCGTGGGAGAAGTCATTATTCGTACGTGGCAAACCGCTGACAAGATGAAAGCCCAGCGTGGCCACCTGGCTCCTGATCAATCGGCTAAAACTGAGCATTCCTCAGAGAATATTATGCTAAGGCATACTGACTCTGATAGCGGCAACGATAATTTTCGTATCAAACGCTACCTCGCAAAATATACCATCAATCCTGCCCTCACGCATGGTATTAGTGATGAAGTGGGGTCAGTTGAAATAGGAAAGTGGGCAGATTTAATCTTATGGTCGCCGGCATTTTTTGGCGTAAAGCCCGACCTTATCATCAAAGGTGGCTTGATTGCCGCCGCACCTATGGGCGACCCCAATGCCTCTATCTCCACCCCACAACCTGTGCACTATCGCAGCATGTTTGGCAGCTTCCCCAAAACAGTGGCTCAGACTTGCATGACTTTTATGTCAAGCGCTGCTATAGACAAGGGCGTTGACAGGCAATTAGGACTAGAAAAAGTTATCAAAGCAGTACACAACATCCGTCAGGTACGTAAACAAGACATGAAGTTTAACAGCTACTGTCCTCAGATGGAGGTCAATCCTGAGACTTATGAAGTATATGCCGATGGCGAGCTGTTGACTTGTGAGCCTGCCGAATATCTACCGATGGCACAGCGCTATTTTTTATTCTAGCTGCTTTTTATTTTAGTAGTGATGACCCCTAATCAAACACAAAACCTTAAATTATTGATTTTAACTGACTGTAGACATACTTATGAAAATTTATACGCAACGCCTCGATAAATCAGACCTTAACGCTGAACAGCAAGCCGTGATTGATAGTCAAAAACAGGCAGAAGACTTTTTATATCTAGATTTTGATACTCGTCAACGTAGCCGGTTTAAAGCAGACACTCAGCATCAAGAAGCCGTTGGCGTTGATCTACCGCGTACGGAAACCATTAAAAATGGCAGTGTGCTGGCGGATAATCAAGGCAACTTAATACAGATCATGGCTGCCAAGCAAGCCTTAATCGAAGTGACTGCCGATAATAGCTTTGATCTCATGAAGGGCGCTTACCATCTAGGCAACCGTCATGTTCCTTTAATGATTACGCCTAAGGCGCTATATTTTGAGCCTGACCATGTTTTAGAAGCGATGTTAAATCAACTCAGGCTACATACCCAAGCAGTACACGCGCCGTTTGAGCCAGAAACTGGTGCCTATAAAGGTAATCATGGTGGGCATTCTCATGATAATGGTCATCACGATCATTCACACAGCCATGGTCACTCTCATGACTGATCATGCCACGCCTTCACAGCAGGCTACTAGTACAGCACAAGGTACAAACAACGTGAATAATACGGATGTGACCGGACGGCTGTTGATGTTAGCTTCAAGTAACTTGCCTATTGGCAGTTATACCTACTCGCAAGGCATAGAACCCGCTATTGAGTCAGGGCTCATTCATAACGAAAGCAGTAGTTTAGAGTTTATGAGTGATTATTTGGAACTGGCATTATGTCGTTATGAGCTACCGCTACTGGCGCTTATGCTTGAAGCACTTATGGTTGAGGACGTAGAGCTTGCTGATGCTTTAGGTGCCGATTACCACGCCAGCCGTGAAAGCAAAGAGTTTGTCTATGAGTCGAACCAATTGGCTGCCTCTTTATCGTCATGGATTGATAATGTACTTGAGCTCAACGTGCCTGATAGCCTACTCGCACATGGGTTTTTACCCCTATTTGCCCATATCAGCTCGCACTGGCAATTTAAGCCGGTACAAGCTATGACTGCTTACGCCTTTGGTCAAATAGAAAATATGGTGCTGGCTGCGGTTAAAACGGTACCGCTTGGGCAAATGGCAGGACAGCGAATCATTTGGCAATTACAGCAGTTATTAAGCACGCAAGTATATCCACTGGCCGCCAATGTCAGGCAAGTTTTTTTGCAAGTTCAAGACATGCCGTTAGAGATTAACACACCTAATGTAAGTATATTAAAGCTAAATCTACTTTATAAACAGCTACACCTGTCCGCTAATTTACCCAATTTAGCGATACTGTCTTGTCAGCATGAAAGACAATATAGCCGTTTATTTCGCTCTTAATCGCTGATCAACACAACCCTTCTTAAGGAAATTTATTTATGGTCCTGACACCTAAAGTCGAAAACAAACATACAGACACGACACTGTCTCCCCTACGCCTAGGTATTGGCGGTCCCGTTGGCTCAGGAAAAACGGCATTAACACTAAGATTATGTCAACGCTTGCGTGATGACGTCGATATGGCAGTGGTGACTAATGATATTTATACCAAAGAAGACTCTGAATTTTTAACCCGCAATAATGCCATGCCAGCTGAACGTATTCGTGGTGTTGAAACGGGTGGCTGCCCGCATACTGCCATTCGTGAAGATGCCTCAATTAACCTCTCTGCTATCGCCGAATTACAAAACCAATTTAAAAGTCTTGAGCTTATTATTATCGAATCTGGTGGTGATAATTTGGCAGCAACCTTTAGCCCTGAGTTATCCGACTTGACCTTATATGTCATTGACGTGTCTGCAGGCGATAAAATTCCTCGTAAAGGTGGGCCTGGCATCATAAAATCTGACTTACTCATTATCAATAAAACCGACCTTGCCCCTTTAGTAGGCGCATCGCTTGACGTTATGGCACGTGATGCCAAAAGAATGCGTGGCGATAAGCCCGTGGTCTTTAGCAATATGAAAACAGGCGAAGGTCTTGATGATATTGTAGCCTTCATCCTTGATAAAGGCATGATAAGTTTGGCGTAAGATGGTGCCTATAATATCTCACATCATGGCATAAATAGGTATTCTACAAACTGCTGACTAATAAGCAAATTATTAGACAGTAATCCTATCGATTTGTTTACCCATTAAGGATTTATCATGACCATAAAAACAGCACAATCTATGACACGTAAAAGTGTCACTAGCAAAACGGCAACGGCCAGTGGCTTAGTACTGCTATCCTTGTTATTGGTATTATCAGTGCTACCAACACTAGCATTTGCTCACCCTGAACATGACTTGATGGCAGCAGATGGCTCATTTAGCATGTCAATATTGTCTGGTATGTTGCACCCTTTAACTGGGTTCGACCATCTGATGTTAGCGCTAGGTATGGGTTTACTATTTTCTCAAATGCACCGCTTTAAAGAAGGCTTTGTAGCACTGTTAATTGGTTTAGTAGCAGGTTTTGTACTGAGTTTAAGTGTAAGCTTGAACAGCCTGTTTATTGAATACGGTATTCTACTCTCAATCTTACTACTAACCATGGCACTTATGAGCCGCTACTTTAATATTACACTGAATCAAAGCAGTGAGACGTCCGTCAAAACCGTGTATAAATTTTTAGTCATTGGCTTTGGGGCGCTTGCTATGTTCCACGGTGCTGCCCATGCCATCGAAGTTCCTGCAAACAGCAATACCGCTGGCTTCTTTACGGGTATGATTGTTGCCATGCTAGGTCTATATACTGTCGGTAAAGGCGTTGCCACTTACCTAAACAATTACCTGCAAGACAACTTGATTATTCAACGTATTATGGCTGTTGTCGGTCTATGCGCTGTACTGTTAAGTTAACAATGCAGGCAATCACTAATGATAATAAAGGTACGGTTAGTATCACTATGAACCACCCAATTTAATTATGCCACTACAAAGATAAAGTTTCATCGATTAATAAGCACTAGTAGAAGAGGTCTTAGATCAGGCATGATCTCAAGTTTATCCTAACGATAATCAATTGATAATGTTATAGAGTTTGCAGGAACATAAGATGGTAACTGTAATACAAGATTTAAAACAAGACTGGTCACTTTCAGCGTCCGTTGCTGGTTTTTTAGCAGTACTTATTGCTTATGCGGGTCCATTGGTTATTTTCTTTCAAGCAGCACAAGCTGCGCAAGTGTCAGAGGCAATGATGGCATCTTGGATTTGGGGGATATCGATAGGGGCCGCGATACCTGGTATTTACCTTTCTATTAAGTACAAAGCACCGATAGTAACCGCCTGGTCTGTTCCAGGAACGGTTCTACTTGTGACCTTATTTCCACAGATGAGTATCAACGAGGCTGTTGCTGGTTATATTATCTCAGCCATCGTCATTCTTATTGTCGGCGCAACGGGCTATTTTGATAAAATTTTAAGATGGATTCCTAATAGTATTGCCGCTGGTATGATGGCAGGCATCCTCTTTCAGTTTGGCCTAGCATTGTTCGTTGCCACTGATACCATGCCAGTTATCATTTTTAGTATGTTGGGCTGTTATCTATTTTCCAAACGCTTGTCACCGCGCTATACGATGGTTTGGGTGTTATTGTGTGGCGTCATCTTAAGTCTACTATTTGGCAGAATGAACCCTGTCGATGCCAACCTCACAATGACCCTTCCTATTTTTATCTGGCCAGAATGGTCGTGGCACTCAACGTTTAACTTTGCCATTCCGCTTATTCTTGTGAGTTTAACGGGACAGTTTTTACCTGGGATGACTATCTTGAAGTTAAGTGGCTATGATATTCCGGCTAAACCTATTGTTATTGCTTCTAGCATTGCTTCATTAACGGTTGCTTGCGTTGGTGGCATCACCGTTACCTTAGCAGCGATAACTGCTGCACTATGTACAGGAAAAGACGCGCATGAGCTCAAAGAAAAGCGCTACATCGCTGGTGTCGCTAATGGTATTTTTTACTTATTAGGGGGCTTGTTTGCTAGTAGTATTGTGCTAGTGTTTAGCTTATTACCTAAAGAGCTGATCGCCGCTCTAGCTGGTCTGGCGCTAATAGGTGCTATCTCAGCCAATATTACTGTGGCTATGAAAGATGAGAGTCAACGAGAATCAGCGCTGATTACTTTTCTAGCGACGGCATCAGGCATGCAATTTTTAGGATTAAGTTCAGTATTTTGGGGTCTTTGTATCGGTATAATTGCCCACTACGTATTGACTAAAAAAAGTACTAAGCCGGTTGCGGTATAACTAAATTATATCAATCAATTTTAAATGAAAAAAAGCCACCGCTATGATGGCTTGAAAATAAAAATATCAGCTTAATTTTAAATAACTTCTTCTGATCGAAGAGTCAAGACTTCATAACCATCGGACGTAACGGCAATCGTATGCTCCCATTGGGCAGATAACTTCTTATCATTGGTTACCACTGTCCAACCGTCATTTTTGACTTTGACTTTCGCTTTACCTTGATTGACCATAGGCTCAATCGTAAAGGTCATACCTTCCTCTAATACTAAACCTTTGCCTTGATGCCCGTAATGCAGTACTTGTGGCTCTTCATGCATCTCGCGTCCAATACCATGACCACAATACTCTCGTACTATAGAATAGCCGTTCTTTTCAGTATAGCTTTGAATAGCATGGCCAACATCTCCTAACGTCGTACCAGGCTTAACTACACGTATGCCTTCCCACATCGCTTCATAGGTCTTATCAACCAAACGTTTAGTCAGTGGTAACACCTCACCAATCAAATACATCTTGCTAGAATCAGCGATGAAACCGCCTTGTTCTAAAGTGATATCCACATTCACAATGTCACCAGACTTAAGCTTTTGACTCTCTGAAGGCATACCATGACAGACCACATTATTCACAGAGGTGTTCAAGGCATATTCATAACCATATTGACCTTTACTCGCTGGGCGTGCTTTTAGCTCATCCACAATGTAGCGTTCTACAAGGTTATTGATATCCATCGTTGAGATACCGACATCAACTTTAGTATCGAGATAGGCAAAGACGGATGCCAGTAATCGTCCAGACTCTCGCATGATTGCTAGCTCATCGGCCTGTTTTAAAATTACCTTAGCCATTGATAAGTGTCCCTACATTGACATCTGCTGCTCTCATCTGCTCAGTGATGATCTGGTGATAAGACAGTGTAGGGTTAGCTTCGGCAAGCATACCTATCTTCATCCAATACTCTGCTTGTGCATTGATAGAGCGCACCATCACTGAACTTGCTTTGCGAACTTCCTCATGCAACTCATCATCAATCTTAACAATGCCCATAATTTAAAAACCATACGAAACGTATATGAATCATATACTATTTTGGATTAATTACAAGATATTCTATTTACTTACTGTCAGCAGGCTTTTTAAATATACGACCGCAGTAGGTAGCGAGCTTATCAGCGTCATCTACTGAGCCACAAAAAGCAATATGCCCATCAGGTCTTACTAATATCAGTGCTGGTTTATCTTGCAATCCATAAGCGCTATGGGCCACGTCATCAAGATCAGAAAATGCTATAGGATACTTTTTATCAGATAAAGCTGCGCCAAGTATCAATCTAGGATAAATCCAAGGCCAGCTTTGCACCTTGTTAATAGCGTCATATAACTTAGGTAATATATCAGCTTGTCGCCCATCAAAAGCAAGCAATGACCAGCCCCAACTTTGTCCGTTAGGATTATAAATGTGATCAAACAGAGTCGTCGATGAGCCATCGGTAGCTATCACGGTTGCATCAGGTGCGCGGTCACCGGAGCGTGGTGGATTGCCTTTTAGCGGATTAAGAGTACCGCCTAGATGATTATCGTTTAAGGGACTATCAGGATACGCCACTGACAGCTGCTGCAAATCATCCGTTCCTTGAATCAGTGCGCCAATATTCGGTATAAAACGAGCAGCGATATCCATTGCAGCGTCTTTAACATGTCCACGGTAAACCACGTTTTTAAAGCCCTGCAATTGTTGCTCATCCAGCCTTTGATGCTCACCGCAGCGCTCCGTGTCATAAGATTCAAGTATCACAGGCTTAGCACTACCATTTAGCACCATAGCTAGACGCCACCCTATGCCAACCGCATCATGCAAACCTGCATTCATACCCTGTCCGCCGATCGGTAGCGCTATATGACCGGCGTCCCCCGCCATAATGACTCGACCTTTTATATAGTGTGATGAAACACCGTGGCTGAATCGGCTGTGGGTTAGCCATATAGGGTCATTTAGCGTTAAGGTCTCATCTTCAGTCACTTCACGAGCAATGGTTTGCATCTCTTCTAATGTAGGGTCACGATCAGGTATACCGGTGCCATCGGCTAAAAAGAATAGACGATGGTAGCCACCCCAAACAGGTAAAACACCACAAAATCCTTTTTCGTAGTAAAAAAACCAAAGCTGATCGGCATCCGTTGAACGACGCCATTTGAGCTTAGCATCAATCTGACGATTCATGCGATTGGGTAAATATTCAGGTTCAAAATCTAAATCTAGGGCTTTACGGACAGAGCCATCACTACCATCTGCACCGATCAAGTAACGGCATCTTATCTGTTCATGCGGTTCATCCTTAACGTCCCCATCCTCCGATACAGTTGCCAACGTTACGGTAACGCCGTGCTCATCTTGAGTAAATTCAACAACCTTGCGTCCACGCTCTACCTGAGCGCCTTTGCTTTCTATCTGCTCACTCAGCGTCTTTTCTATCACATCTTGTCCGCTATAAAGCACTTCATTGTAAGGGCTTGATACTTCTGCGACCTCAACGGGATCAGTTGGTCTTCCGTTTAAAAGCGTGTTCACGCGCTTAATCCGATAAGCCTTTTAAGCTAAAGCATCACGAATACCGATACTGTGAAGCAGCTCTTGCGGACGTGCCCACAGGTTATTGGCACGTGAGTAGGGTTTGGGTTTAAGATGCTTCTCGAATATGCGAAATGCAATCCCATGATGCGCTAATGCACAAGCTGTAGTCAGACCTACAGAGCCTCCGCCAATGATGATGACATCGGTATCGAAGTCCGTATTATTAGTATTTTTATTCATAATGCTTATCCAAAGTTGTCTAAGAATGTTATTTAAATTGAGGTGTTGATGATCGCTTATTACTGCCAAACTATCAAAAGCGCTTAATAGTATTCACTATATCTGCTATATAAAATATAGATTAGTTATTTTCTATGACTAGCATTCTACTAGGACGTGCCCTCATTCTAAACATGGTAATAAAGATGAGGTAAATTGCCGCCAAACCAGGAAAATAGCGCAGATAATATCGGGATATTGACCAGATATTTGACGCAGTTTGGCAAGATTTAGCCATTTTTAGCCCATTTAGTCGCTTTCGTTCAGATTGAGGACACGCCCTAGTGTAATGATTTAAATTTAAGAGCTCATAAATGTATTGACAATAATAGCGCGTATCTCTTGCCAAACCTCATCATCTGCTAAAAATGCAAACTCTTTGAGCAACTTATTACTCTGGTCACCTTTATTATTTAATATACTGCGGATGATTCTATCGGCATAGTCATTAGGCATTTCAATCACTTCTTTTATGGCCGCGCGAGCATAATCATGTTGCTTGAGATAGCGAGACTCCTCATGCATATCGTGTCTTATCACCTGATGAATAATTTTAGATAAATACTGTACATGTGGTGTTAAGTTCATAAATCGCCATACTGGCTGAGCAACCTCTGTATCCTTAAAGTTCAAATTTGAATCAATACCATCAGGGTAATGAATAGGCTGTTTATTAAAACTATAATGGCCGCGAAGGGTCTCCATTAATGG
>JBBSUA010000028.1:0-12472 GCA_038235315.1 Pseudomonadales bacterium
TACTGTCCTACTTGTTTCTATAAATCCAAATGCTTCATGAATAATGGTTCTATAGATATAAGTATTACTGTTCTGCTGGACGACAGCTTATCGATAATGCATTGCTCTATAGTTGTGTTTTTAGAGTGATATATTATCGGTCTTAGAGTAATAACATTGATCTCAATCATGTAATGCTATTTTCAATATTACTTATGCTGACGTCTCAATAACTTGTTCATGACCTTATCTACGTTTAATGTAGCTGCCCAATTCTGTTTTTTAACTCATTTTTGACAAAGATACCGCTCAACTGCTATCTCTTTGTTTCTTGTGCCGCGTGTTTTTTTATCGTCAAATGATTTTTTATAGTCAAATGATATAAATAACACCATCGGTTACTGCTGGGTTATTGCTCTAGTTGAATTTTTAGTAGGCGCTATATTATTACAAAATAATCTGATTATCCTTTCGTTAAATAATGACTTTTTTGTCAAATAATGAGAATTGGATTACTTAAAAAATCCGCTTATATTTATTGTATATAAGCCTGTTTTTATAGATAAGTAGGATGGCTAATATTAGGAGACATCCATGCAGCGTATTACTTATCGTGTCAAAGTATCTGCTCAAGGTGCCAAACGCCGTATTTCTTATCTATTGCGTCCCTCTAAGCATGTACTGAGCACCAAAAGTAACCTCGTTACATCTGTTCCACCAGTACGATTTGCAAAGACCAAAAAACTGGTTCAAGTATCAAGTATCGCTTTACTGTCCCTACCTGCTGAGAGTCTCACGACTATGAATGCGCAGGTGCCAGCTTATGATCATGTTATGTCAGAAAAAACGTTAACCATTGCTGCTGTCCCCGGCGACAGCACTTATTTTGCTACTGATGGATTCCAACACGGCTTTGGCTATGATTTAGTCCGTAGTTACGCCGACGAGCTTGGCGTTGAGGTAGAGCTAAAGGCTTATGCTAGCGATGAAGCAGCACTCAGAGCACTAAAATCAGGCAATGCCGATATGGCTTTGACTACTGCCAGTACTGAGCTGAAAAATCAATATAGTTTGCCATCAGTGAACGTGAGTTGCGGCTATGATACTAGCTTAACTAAGAACGGCTTGCATCCAAAAGTTAGCTGGTCGTTTAATAACGCTAACGATCCATTATCAAAAAAAGCCAGCTCTTTTTTGTGTGATAGCATAAAGCTCAATAGCACCCAAAAGTTAGCCTCTTTTTATAATCAGAATTTACTCAAAGATGCTTATAGCCAGAACCATTTTAAGCAGACATTGACCGAAAAGCTGCCTGATTATCAATCCTCTTTTCAAGAGCAAGCGCAGCAATATAATCATGATTGGGAGTTGCTCGTTGCAATGGGTTATCAAGAGTCGCACTTGGATGCTAATGCGGTATCGCCAACTGGGGTACGTGGTCTAATGATGTTGACCAATAGCACGGCTAAAGCGATGGGCGTTGCCGATCGTGTTGACCCTTACCAAAGTATTGGTGGTGGCGCGCGCTATTTGGAAGAGGTAAAAGCGGACTTCGCTGATGTGCCCAAAACGGATCGTATTTGGTTCGCACTTGCGGGCTACAATATGGGACCAAATGCGATCAAACGTATTCAACGCACATTGCGCGCAGAAGGTATTGATGATAAAAATTGGGCAAACGTTTATGCCTATCTATCAGAAAACCAAGCATCAAACAGTCGCTATGGACAAGCCATGCACTATGTCACTAATATCAGAAGCTACCTTGAAACGATTAAAACGTTGACGGTTTAAATACAAATCATCCAGTAAAACACCCATAAAAAAGCTGCTCTTACAAAAGAGCAGCTTTTTTATGTTTGAGCGTTAGAGATTAAACCGCTCATTGAAAAATTAGCTATTAACGATTAGGTACTGTTAAGCGCTGACCTCGTTGCAACATGGTATCGGCTGAGATCTTATTCATATCTGCCAGCTCTTGCGTTGAGACACCATATTTGCGTGCCAGTGCAATTAAGCTATCGCCAGAACCAACCGTATAACTAACCGTGAGTTTAGGTACTTTGATCGTCTGCCCCCGCTGCAATTGTGCATTGGTTGCTATATCATTAGTGGCTGCCAAGTCTTCCACTGATACTCCGAACTGACGTGCTAATGCAATAAGCCCGTCACCCGACTGGACTTTATAATTGTCCGTATTACCCAGTTTTTTACCGCTGCTACTGCTAGACGTATTGCTACTACTAGGAGCAGTCGTGCTACCACCACTAGCAGGGATAGTGATCGTACGTCCTAATATTAAGTTTGAGGTCGTACTCAGCCCATTTGCTGACGCCAAATCACTAATACCGATTTTGTATCGATTGGCAACGCCAGTTAACGTATCACCTGACTGGATTTTATAGCTGACTGGTTTATCATTTAGTTTAGTATCTACTTGACCCTTAGATACTGGTACTTTGATGGTCTGACCACGTTGCAAGCGAGCCTTAGCATCAAAATTACTATTAACAGCCGCTATTTGCTCTGCACTAATACCTAGACTATTAGAGATGCCAATTAACGTATCACCAGATTTGACTTTATAGTTACTTGTCGGCACTGAACTGCTGACGCTAGAATTGGAACTCGTATTAGCAGAGCTGTTATTTGTAGAGTTTATGTCAGCATTAGCAGGTATTTTTAGCGTTTGACCAACGTACAACGAATCTGTCGCGCCTATCCCATTAAGACTGGCTAACGCATCAGTTGATATATCAAACTGTCGTGCTAAAGCGATTAAACCATCGCCAGATTTGACTTTATAACTCTTAGTCGCGACAGTAGACTTACTAGGTCTGGTTGATGGCGCTGCGGGCGTACTAACTGGTGCAATCACTTTACCCGGAATCAGCCATAGTTTTTGACCTCGCAATAAGTCAGCACGACTGCTTAGATTATTATAAGTGGCAAGCTGTGTTACTGATAAGCCAAAGCGATTAGCAGTACCTATTAACGTATCACCACCTTGTACTGTATAGCTTTCTGGCTGACTAGTGGTATTCACAACGGGTTCAATCGTCTTGGCATCATACAGATACAAGGTGCTACCAGATAATAAATTGGCGCTAGCATCGATTTGATTCCACTCAGCAATATCACGCCAGCTAAGCCCAGAACGGCTAGCAATGTTCGATAGAGTATCGCCGCGCTTTACGCTGTAAGTCGTACGTTTGCCTTGCGGTTTCGGTTTGCTTGTCGAGCTGCTTGTAAAGGTCAGTCTTTTCTCTTTACCACTCGCTTCTAAGATTGACTGCTGGGTCTGTATTGCTGAGAGCTTAATATTACCATCTACAGCACTGACGACATTTCTTTCAGGCGTTTGGCTTTGGATTTGATTGGCAATAAAGTCACGCTCTTCTCGACTTAGAGGTGGCTCTTGGACAATCGTATTATTCTGAGTAATCTGAGCGGAAGTCGTTGGTAAACTGTTGCTATTTTTCAGCTCAGCATTAATCTTACTGGTTTCTCTACTAGTGACCGGTGGTTCACTACGCACTGATGTATTAGGACTATAAACCGAGCTACTACTCGGTGCGGTAGATGGTGAGATATAACTGGTCGTCTGCTGCGGTACGCTAGCGCTGGCGGCATAATCAGCTAAACCACCACCAGAAGTAGGTAGTGACGAGCTAGCATAAGGCTTACTATTATAGCCTGACGATGCACTGGTAGAGCCAGATGCATTTGGGCTAGCATTGGTGCTGTTGGCAATGACATTACTGCTACCATTGCCTCTTAACAAGCTTAGCTTGGCATCAGTAGTCACACTGACATCATTAGGAATAATAATACGCTGTGGACCTGATGAATCAATACGCGCTGATAACAGCGCTGTGTTCAGCTTTTGTAGCTCATCATAGTTAACACCAGTAATCTGTGACACTTCAGCCAAACTAACGCCGTAGTTGACGGGAACACTACGAAAATGCTGACGGTTAGCGATCGCTGGCAGATACACACCATACTGCTCAGGCTTAGAGACAATGTCTGCTACTGCTAGGAAACGCGGGACATAATTCATAGTCTCAGTAGGTAATCTAAGCGACCAATAATCAGTTGGCAGTCCTTGAGCCGCATTGGCATCAATGGCTTTTTGAATACGTCCGGGACCAGCGTTGTAAGAGGCTAGTGCTAGCTCCCATGAGCCAAACTGATTGTATAGCGCTGTCAAAAAGTCATAAGCGGCACGCGTTGACTCAATCACATCACGACGACCATCGTAAGTATTACTTTGATTCAAACCATAAATACGACCGGTACTCGGAATGAACTGCCATAGACCAGCCGCAGCAGCACTACTGGTTGCACCAGGATCGTAGGAACTCTCAATAACTGGTAACAAGGCGAGCTCAGTGGGAATATTGCGGCGTTCGGCTTCACGTACGGTATGATACAAATAACGGCTAGAACGAGCCGTCAAGCGATTGAGATAATCTTGGCGACTGGTAAACCAGCTTTTTTGTGCTTCGATACGCTGATTATAAACGGCTTTACCACCATTCATTCGATAGCCTGCGCGCAAGCGGCTCCATAGATCACCATACTGTTGAATGGCAAGCTGATTACCTTCAACCATTGTCATATCAGTGGCTTCTAACAAATCTGCTAGCTCATCTAAGCTTTCTGCATCTAAATATGCTGTTGAATAATCATTGATAGCTGTATTTGCCGCCGACTGATTTGGAGCTTTGGTCACCATAGGCGCGCGATTGGTCGCACCAGTATTTTTCACTGCTGAAGTATTGGTACATGCGCTGATGAGCAAAGTCGACACCGCTAGCGTCAATGGTAAAACAATAAGTGAGCGGGAGGTTGATGACACAATAGACATAATAGTGTGAGTTTCCTAACGACAAGATGAAATGAAAGTGATTGACAGTATAGTATGCAATGCGAACTAAAAACCATAGCTATATAAAAGATAGTGTACAAAAATTAGACAACCAGTATTAAAGCATATTCCTAGTGCTTTATTGATCTCTTTATCAGTCAAACAACTGGCTATAAACGATTAGTCAATAGTGACTTGCGATACAGCGCGCAATAATACAGCGTTACCTGTTGCTACAGTAAGGGTAACTCTTGATGTGGTCACAAACGAGACATTTTTGCCATCTTTGACCCAGCTCTCTATCGTTTTTACATTTGCTTTAGCTTGAGCACCCGTAATAACGATATTGTCGACACTGATGTCGTAACGATAGTTTGACGTTTGATTCCAGCTATTCTGTAGCAATTTTAAGTAAGCGTCTTTATCCAAACTAGTCGACTTGCCTTTTCTTGACAATGAGATCAACGCATCGTCAGAAACTAAACTGGCAACTTGACTGATGCTCTTGCTATTAGCAGCCGATTTCATGGCTGTGGCATAGCTTTGTACCAGTCCGTCAGTCATCGTTGCAGCTTGTGCATTAACAGCGATAGTGCTGACAACAGCAGCGACGCCAATGACGCTAGCACTTTTTATTACAAGAGCCAGTAGACCTTTACCCCAGATTTTTTTCATGATAATCCTTACCTTAGCTATATTATTTTAGCTGCTGTGTTTTCAATTTATGATTTTACACAATCAACCGTTTTTATGGCTTTTTTATCACTTACTATCTTTACATTATCTTTTTAGCCTATCACTAAATAATTACAGCCATGTAACGTCATGTGTAATAATTGCGCGTGTCATCTTATATTATAGCCAACGACTTATGAGGGCTTAATATTGGTGTCATTTGGCTCGTCATCATTAAGTTTCATACCCAAACGCTCTACTCGCCTGTCCATCATTTGACGTGCTAATGCTTGCATATCTTCAACGCGATCAATCTCGTCAACAATCTCAAGTCCTAGTAAAGTTTCAAACACATCCTCTAAGGTGACCAATCCTTTGACTTCACCATATTCACCTACAGTAATAGCGATATGAATACGGTTTTTTAGCATCAGCTCTAACAGATCAAACAGTTTCATTTTTGAGAATACAAAAGTGATGTCGCGCTCAAACTGAGTCAATGGTTTGTGCATCGCATGGTTAACTTTCGCCAACAGCATATCGGTTTTTAATACAAAACCTGTAATATTATCAAGATCACCATCATAAATTGGCAATCGTGAAAAAGTTAATTTCGGTCTATCCGCCAATACTTCTGCCACTGTTTTATCTTTTTCAAACGCTAGCATTACCGAGCGCGGTGTCATAATATCTTCAACTTTAATCGCACCAAATGCTAATAAGTTGCGAATAATTCGTGACTCTAGCGGATCAATCTGACCTGCCTCCTCGCCAATACTTGCTAATGCAGAGAATTCTCGACGGCTAAAGACATGCGGCTCTTTACCACGTACTAACATCTTAGTAAGACGCTCTGAAACCCAAATGAGCGGATATAACAGAATGATAATAGTGCGTACGAAATAAGCGACCATACCGCTGAGCTGGCGCGAATATACAGTTCCTAATGTTTTTGGAATAATCTCAGATAAGAATAAAATGGCCAAAGTCATCATTGCTGAAAACAGCCCAAACCATGCACTACCAAAGACAATGGTTGCCTGCGCACCAGCACCGATAGATCCTAGAGTGTGCGCTACCGTATTCAAAGTCAAAATTGCAGCTAAGGACTGATCGATATTGTCAATCTTTAGACGTCTGAGCATACTTGCTTTTTTGGGATTACTGTCGTTCAGATCAGCGATATATGATGGTGTCATGGTAAGTAGTGCGGATTCTGCCAACGAGCAGATGAATGAGATGCCAATAGCGAGTAGTACAAAAAATATGAGTAATAAAATACTACTAGCAGTCGGCTGAGCAAGCGCCTCAGCAGCTAGAACTGAATGAGGGAGTAGTATCAAAAGTACAGTTGAAGACAACGCTACAAATATCTTTGAAGCAGTAATGCGAGCACTATCGTGCGTCTTCGGGGGAGGTTTAGAAGACGCTTCTTCACGATAAGCGCGCGAATGACATAAACGAGGTATAAACGAAAAAGTGGGGAACAAGTTGGGTGACCTAAAAAAGAGGATAGAAAAATAAGGACTGGTAAATCGTGACAACAACATGTTTCTTTGGTATCCAATATAGCTTAACATCTAATATAAGCTGACGCGGATGACACCTAGACATAATACCTACAAATAAAGAATATCTATAACTAGATAACACCTATAAAAAGGTACTATTCTTGGTTAAAAAGTTGTTTTATTTACAAATTAAACGTAGAGAAACATGACGGTACGATATTAGCATTGATGCTGGCATTTGACAATAATTTGTCGCTATGCTTATTTGATTGAATCCTGCCATGCGCTAAGATTTATTATAAAGTTACGCCGTCCTCGTACATTTTCATTGCCATACTTATCTGCTCACCCTCTTCCACCCATTATACTTTTCAAAATATCAAGAGCACTGCACGTACAGATAGTGACTACCATATCCCCAGCGCCTAAAGAAAAATAGTCTCATACTATGATTAACAGTTACCAAGAGTTAGATTTTTTGTTACTATGCGTCTAATTTTATTGTTATCTATGACTCACTGAGAGAAATTATGAGCTTTTTTATCCAGTCTGCCCATGCCGCTACTGATGCTGCTGGCGGGGCTTCATTATTCGGTCAAATTTTATTACCAGTTGCATTTTTTGCTATTTTTTACTTCTTAGTCATTCGTCCACAATCTAAACGCACTAAAGAACATCGCGCTATGGTCAATGCCTTAACCGTTGGTAGTGAAATCATATTTGCTGGTGGTTTAATGGGTCGTATTAAGAAGCTTGAAGGCGATTATGCTATTGTTAGCTTAAATAACAATACTGACGTTAAGGTACAGCGTGCTTCAGTGATTTCTGTATTGCCTAATGGTACTATTGAAAGCGTATAAATAACAGCAAAATGCTCTGTAATCGTGCTGACTCAATATTGTCATCGCTTAGCATTGTCTTTACTGTTTTGTTTAATAAAGTTTTATAGAAATGACTGTTGTATCAACGGTCATTTCTTGCTGTAAGCCCCTTAACTAAGTTAATGGCAGGCTTACTAGTCAGATAAATAATAAGCAGTGCTCATTTTATCATCTATATTTTTATGCTTTATTGGCATAGCAGATGATGGCAATAATGACTGTTCACTCACGTTAAGTGATCAACCATTCTTTGCTATTGATAACGTCCTATCTGCTAACTTGTGGCCTGTGTTGCCAGTACTTTATCAACTTAAAGAAGTGATTATGCAATATCCCGCTTGGAAATACTTCGTCATCCTTGTCGTGCTGATCGTAGCTGGTCTGTATGCTGCTCCGAACCTTTATCCTGATGAACCTGCTGTACAGATCACGAGCGCAGCGGCTGGAACTCAGTTGTCTGAAAGTATTCTGACCCAGTCACAGAGCCTACTTGAAGAAGCTGGCATCAAATCTCATGACGGCACCTTTGAAGGCAATAGTGCCTTGGTTCGTCTTGACAACTCAGTGATCCAGCTAAAAGCACAGGAGATACTGCGTCAAAACTTAGGTGATGATTATGTCGTCGCACTGAATTTGGCACAAACTACGCCACAGTGGCTGCGTGATATCGGTGCCAAACCGATGAAACTCGGTCTAGATTTGCGTGGCGGTGTACGCTTCGTGCTTGAAGTGGATATGGATAAGGCGTTAGAGCAACGCTTAACCAGTGCCAGTCGTGATGTTCGCCGTGACTTGCGTGCTGAACGTATTGCCATAAAAGGAATTAAGACTGAGCCTAAAGGTATTGCACTGCACTTCTCTGATACCGATGCACGCAATCGCGCCCAAAACATCCTACAAGGATCTATGGGTACCACGTTCAATCTGCAATCCTCTATTGACGATCAAGGTCCTTCCTTAATCATGGTTTACAACGATGCCACATTAGATGAGATTAACAGTTATGCAGTGAACCAGAATTTAAACACATTACGTAATCGAATTAGTGAACTTGGTGTTGCTGAGGCTTTAGTACAATCACAAGGTACTAGCCGTATTGTCGTTGAACTACCCGGCGTGCAAGATACTGCTGAAGCCAAACGAGTTCTTGGTCGTACTGCTAACCTTGAGTTCCGAATGGTCGCTAAAGACAGCGAGAACTTCGTAGGTGGTATCCCGCCTGCAGGTACTGAAGCATTCCCATTTCAGTCTCTTGATGGTCCACCAGTATTGTTAGAGCGTCAAGCTATCGTTACGGGTGATAAGGTTACCAACGCTCAGACGGGTGTCGATGAAAGTGGCTCTCCTGAAGTCAGTATTACTTTGGATAGCGCTGGTGGTAAGCTCATGCAAAATGCCACAAGGACTGCCGTTGGTGATCAAATGGCTGTTTTGTTCATCGAGAATAAACAAAAAATCACTTATGAAAAAGATCCTGCGACAGGCGAAACGGTTGAAGTACGTACACCCTACGCTGAGACTAAAGTCATCAATCGTGCCAACATCCAAGCAGTACTAGGCTCATCATTCCGTATTACCGGACTAGATAGTAGCGCTGAAGCGGCGGAGCTGGCTTTATTGTTACGTTCAGGAGCATTAGCAGCACCAATGTACTTCGTTGAAGAACGCACCATTGGTCCTTCTTTAGGTCAAGAAAACATTGATAAAGGTCTGTTTTCAACTCAAGTCGGCTACTTGTTAGTTTTTGCCTTTATGATTGTTTTCTATCGTCTATTTGGGGTAATCGCCAATATAGCATTAGCAGTTAACGTTATTATCATCATCTCGATTATGTCAATTTTAGGCTCATCGCTAACCTTACCCGGTATCGCTGGTATCGTGTTGACCATCGGTATGGCGGTAGATGCTAACGTTCTGATATTTGAGCGTATACGTGAGGAGTTGGCAAATGGCGTAAGGCCCAAATCTGCAATTGGAGCAGGTTTTGACCGTGCCTTTAGTAGTATCTTTGATGCCAACATCACTACGCTATTGGTTGCCTTTATTCTATTTGCTATCGGCACCGGTCCTATTAAAGGCTTTGCAATCACCTTAGCAATTGGTATTGTCAGCTCGCTATTTACCGCTATTTTGGTAACGCGAGCACTGGTACAAATTGCTTATGGTAAGCGTAAATCTATCAAACGTTTGAGCATCGGTTAGGAGAATAATATGGCGATTGAACAGAATAATCCCACAGATAAAGAAAATACCCCAACCTCAAACAGCTCAGGTGGTAATACGGGCAGTGGTTCAGACGATAATACAAATAGTAAGACTCGCCGTCATCGCAGCAAACCACGCCGTGATGGTAAAGGCAGTAACAACCAAACCAGCAAAGACAAGTCTCAGACTACGTCAACCGCTAAAAGCAAAACGAAGCGTACAGGTAAGAATAGCCAGGCATTAGCGACTCAAACCCTTCCTCCAGTTACTGGTATTGATAGTCAGAGCATAGTGCACGATGCGGCTGACGATGCAGCTGCAAAAGCGGAAGGCGGCATCAAAGCCATTGGTAATCAACGTATTATCCCTTTTATGAAGATAGAAAAGCCTATGGCAATTTTATCCTTCATACTAGTTATTGGTAGTATTATTGCAATTGCAGTCAACGGCCTGAACTTTGGGCTCGACTTTACTGGTGGTGTCTCGACCGATGTAAAATATGAGCAATCAGTTGAGCAAGTTGATGTCGTTAAGGCCTTAGCTGACAATGGTTTTGATGATGCTGTCGTTCAGTATTTGGGGACTAATAAAGAGCTTTTGGTACGCTTGCCACCACAGTCAGATAACATCGATGGACTTAATACCAGTCTGAGTGCGGCATTAGATTTGCCTAATAATCCTGCTGATATTAGTAACGTCAATATTATCGGTAGCCAAGTCGGTAATGAAGTTTATTTAAATTCAGTGATGGCGTTGGGACTCGCACTTCTCAGTATGCTTGGCTATGTTGCCTTACGCTTCCAGTTTAAGCTAGCGATCGGTGCAGTGGTATCACTATTTCATGATGCGGTCGTAACTATTGGTGTATTTGCCTTATTTGGCTTCCCCTTTGACTTAACGGTATTGGCAGCAGTCCTAGCGCTGATTGGGTACTCATTGAATGATACTATCGTTGTCTATGACCGTATACGCGAAAACTTTCGCCGTGTACGCGGTATAACGCCACGTCAAACGATCGATTTGTCATTAACAGAAACGCTACGTCGCACTATCATGACTATCTCGACAGTACTGCTAGTAGTGCTGGCTATGTTATTCTTAGGCGGTGATGGTCTATACTGGTTCTCTGTGGCATTATTCATTGGTTTGCTTGCCGGTACTTATTCATCAATCTATATCGCCAGCTCTATTCCATTGGCGATGGGATTATCACGCGATGACTTCGTGGTAAAAGTAAAACCTGAATTCGAAGAAGAAATCGTTACTTTTAATGATCCAAAAATGTTTGAACAAGAGTAATCATCAAATATTTTTAAGATAATTATTTTTAAGATGATGCAGATGTGAGATAAGAGCACCTAACGATAGGTGCTTTTATCTTTTTGTTATTCTTCAACAATTATAGTCAATGAAAAGTAATATCAATACATCACGTACTGCTGATATAAATTTTTTGCAGCCTCTGTATGCGTAGGCACAGCAAGCAAGAAAAATTTATATCAGCAGTACAGTAGCGTTTTTGAAATACTTTCACTATACCAAGCAAATCGTCCTATCATCACAGCATGAGGTGACGGGCATACTCTCTAGGTTCAAGCATAAGCGATTACCGCATGTCATCTACTATTCCCTCAAGTACCTTACAGCCTATCGATACTCGCTATAGACGTATTATCGCCATTGCAGTGCCCGTTATGTTGGCTAATCTAGCGATGCCGTTGCAGAGCGTCATTGATACCGCGATTGTAGGCAACATGAATGACGCTGCTAAACTTGCTGGTATGGGTTTGGCGATACAGTTACTATCTCTACTACTGGTCAGCTTTAACTTTTTGCAATATGCGTCCTCAGGATTGTCCGCGCAAGCATTAGGGCAATTGGCTGATAATAAAGTTTCAAGTAATACCTCAAAGATGCAATCATCACTGCTATCAATTTTGCAAAGGGCGTTATTGTTAGCCTTTATTATAGGTGCAGTACTGCTACTAGCCAAGCCTTGGCTTATTGATTTTGGTTTGCGCGCACTATCAGCCAATCCTGAAAGTGGACTTGCTGCAAAGACCTATTTAGATGTACGTTTTTTGGGTGTCATTGCTGAGCTGATGAACTTTGCTTTTATTGGTTGGTTTGCAGGTCAAGGCAAGACTCGCTATATGCTCTACCAGCAAGGCTTTATTGCTATTCTTAATATTATCCTTACGCTGTTTTTCGTTTATGGTATGCAGATGGGGTTGGTCGGTGTCGCACTGGGTACGACTATCGCTTTTTGGTCAGGCGTCGGACTGGCATTGTGGTTGAGTCGTCTACATTTGCGATTAACATGGATTGCGCTATTCACTACTGATGCA
>JBBSUA010000029.1:0-12324 GCA_038235315.1 Pseudomonadales bacterium
ATGGCGATGCGTTGTGTACTGATGATAAAAAATATCAATTCTTTCGTAAGGTAATGCGTCACCCTTTCACTAAATGGTATTTGCTCAATAAGTCTTTAGAGAAGCGCATGGCGATCGCTGATAATATTCGCTCAAAAAGTAAGCGCAATAATAATAAAAAAGCGGCTTATATCATGGATGTCAATGACGCTGCAGTAAATCAAGTACTGTATCAATTTGACGCGCTGCTACATGGTCATACCCATCGCCCCGAAATCCATCGCAGCGATGAAGGAAAAAGTCGTTATGTGCTTGGTGACTGGCGACTGCTCGATAAAGAATTACGCCAACCAAAGGTCATTGCAGTGATTGGCGTTGTTACTACTGATACTATTGAACTTGATACCGACTTTAATAATGATAATGCAGAGTTTAGTTTGGTTGAGTTTGACTTTTTGTTAAGATAAAAAAGTGTTGTCTTAAAACTCTTAACATCATCATAGTGTATGCTGCAACCGTCAATTATGAAGTTCAGCTCCGCAACTAATAGCGATCTCTTCTTAGTTCAGAGCCTTTAGTCCTGCTTTTGCAATCTGAACATCTTGACTGCTACTGCCACCACCTACTCCAATACCGCCAACCACTACGCCATCTATATAGATAGGTAAACCGCCATCTAAGATAAGTATGTTTTCATCTAAATAACGAAGATCACCAGGAATCATCCCTTCTTTAATACCTTTAGCCACATCAGCCGTTTCTCTTTTTTGTGAATTGGCAGTATAAGCTTTTTTATAACTGGCACGAATGGTATGTACGCCTGCTCGATGATCTCTTAAAACAGCAAGAGTCTGGCCAGAACGATCAACAATCGTTATCGATACCATTATTTGATTCTTTTGAGCCTCTAGTGCGGCAGCATTTACTATATTCTGTGCCATTTCACCTGTTAATACAGGCATAGTCGTCACATAAGCTCCAGAATTAGCGACGTTCGGTTTCATTGGATTGCTTTGCATGGTGCTAGCACAGGCCGTGATTGATAACATAGACGTTGCAAAAGCTGCACAGACGAGTAATTTTTTCATTGTAGCTCCTAGATGTTGATTGGATAAGAGTTTACTAATCATTCAATAGTTATCATACTCAAAAGTGTAACCCTTCACAATATTTACTATGCAAAATATATTAACAATATGAATTTAAATATAAGTTTAATTAAACATTAGAAACATTCATGGCATTGGCATAACTTGCAGGGGCAAACTTCATGGTGACAATAATCATGCCTATCAATGTGATAAGAAGCATTAGCCAAACTGCTTGAAAACTGCCCGTCCACTCGCGTATTCCCCCTGCAAGATAAGGCACAATCGCGGTAATAATAAAACCAACGCCTTGTACAAATGCTGTCAGCGCCCCAGCCATCTTAGGTATGGATAAGTGATCAAGCGCTACTGTCAGCGTTAATGAAAAACAAGCCCCAAGGCCGCAGCCTATCATCGCCGCCCAAAGAATCAGCATAGATTCTGGCATTAACATTAGTCCTATAAAGCCCAAGATCTGAATGCCCACTGCAAATAACAACCAAGGGCGTCGATCTAAACGGTTAGTTGAAAGTGCAGGAGCGCCTAGCGCCCCTATCACTTGAAAAATAGTCATAATACCTATCAGCTCACCGCTACTTTGAGCGCTCCATCCTAAACTACGCGCATACGTGGGCAAAAAAGCAATCATACAAGCATAACCAGCATTCGCCAATCCAAAATAGCTAGCCAGTAACCACGCACGGCGATTTCTAAAGAAGTTAACTTGTACACCATTATGTTTGCTTTCCATTGCTTCAGTAGATCTCAACCACCACAGTAAGAGCGCAATGAGTGGCAATATAAGCCATACCCCAAGGCCAGCTTGCCAGCTGCCATAGTATTTGGCCACTGAAGGACTTAGCGTTGCAGCAATTCCGCCTCCAGCCATTAGGGCGGCTGAGTAAATACCCATCGCTAGCGGTACTCGCTTAGGATACCAACGTTTTACGATACCAGGCGCCAACGCTTGTACAATAGCAATGCCAGTACCGCCTATCAAAGCACTGGCAATCAATGTCCAACTAGACCCTAACCACAGACTAGACCCTAACCACAGACGCCATAGACCAGATAAAGCAATCGCAAACAGCCCACCGGTAATCCAAGCACTTTCGCTCAACCGTTTACCAAGCCAAGGTAGCAATAAGGGAAATATGCCCATACATAGCATCGGTAACACTACTAATAATGAAGCCGTTTGCAACCCTATACCAGTACTTAGGCTGATTTCATCTAACAAAGGTCCAGTAGACGTTATGGTTGGGCGTAACGTCAATGCTAATCCAGCAATGACGACCATTGGCCAAAATAACATCAGCACTGACTGATTGGTACGAGTAGAGAGGCGTTCAGTATTCATTAGTAAAAAAATATCCTTTATTGCTAGAAGTGTAACCACAAAAAGCCGACGCTGAGCGCCGACTTCCTATGTACTGCCATTTTTGAGTAGCGATTTTAATAATAATTTAACCTGCTAGCATCTGTGAATCACTGATAAGGTTTTGCCTATGTTAAACAGTCGCTCAAAAAGGTTTAAAAGGTAGAAACTTGCCATCAAGAGTAATAACAGCGCGATCGCCACCTTCTAGATCTGCTACTTTTTTGATATCCATTTTGAAGTTGATAGCGCTGATGATACCGTCGCCAAACTGCTCGTGAACGAGTGCTTTGAGTGTCGTACCATAAACCTGCATCATCTCATAAAAACGGTAGATGGTTGGGTCGGTAGGCATTTCACTGCCAACACTACCGCGTAAAGGAATCGCTTGTAGTAAGGCAATAGCATCATCACCTAAACCCAAGGTTTCGCCAACTTTTTGTGCAGCCTCCAGCGGTAATGGATGCTGACCTAGAAGAGCAGCTGTCACGTAGACATCACTTAAACCAGTATTAGCAGCTATTTGCTCGAACGACAATTTCTTCTCAGCCTTGGCGGCAATGATAATATCCGTTAATGCTTGACGTGCAATGTTGCTAATTTGAGACTGGATCATGGTAGTACCTTTTATAGTAAGTTAATTAATAAGAATGATGGTTAGTGATGATTATTGTCAAACCGCGACAGGATTCTGCTGTATAGGATAAGCGCGAACCTCGGTATGCTCTGCAAGCGCAACAAAATTGTTAGTAACGCCATCTAAAGCATCAATGCTACCCGTCTCGATATCATAGACCCAACCATGCAGTGCCAAACGATTTTCTCTTATAGCCAGACGTACTGAAGGATGGGTTTTGATATTTTCAATCTGAGCGATGACGTTTTCTCGTACCATAGACTCAATGCGGTCGCTATCGCTTAAATGGTTGATAGATTCATTAACCACCCGTGCTGAGTCAGCGTATTTTAGCCAGCTACCAACCGCTGGCATGTGATCCATGCAAGTACAATTAGCAATGGCGGACATAGCTCCACAGTCTGAGTGACCACAGATAACCACATCAGTAACTTTTAATGCCGTTACGGCATACTCTACTGATGCGGATACTCCGCCAGGCTCAGGTCCATAGGAGGGTACAATATTGCCAGCGTTCCGAATAACGAATAATCCACCTGGTTCACGTTGGGTGACCAACTCAGGAACTAAGCGGCTGTCAGAGCAGGAAATAAATAAGGTACGTGGGTTCTGCTTGGTCGCTAAGTTTTTGAACAAATCAGCGCGTTTGGGATACGCTTCACTATGGAACTTTAAAAATCCTTCGATGATATCTTTCATAACGAGGGTCACTGTTGCTTCGATAGAATGAATCATACGCCGTTATTGAAATAAGTTAAAAGACTGGTATATTATGATGTCTATAATAAATACTTATAGATAAGTGATGATAGCTGTTAATAACTCTTGATAGACGCTAATGGCGCTAAATAAATTATGATACTGAGACACATAAAATACTTTCTCGCGGTCGCCGAGCATCAGAGCTTTACACGGGCAGCAGAGTCTTTGTATGTCTCGCAGCCCGCTTTGTCACAGCAGATCAAACAACTAGAAGCGACGCTAGGCACAATTTTGTTTGATCGCTCGGGTCGTAGCGTTAAGCTAACCGATACCGGCGTAGTGTATGCCCGTTACGCGTGTAAAGCCTTGCAGGATTTAGAAGAGGGACGCCGAGCGCTTCACGATGTACAGAACCTAAGTCGTGGTGCCTTACGTATTGCAATCACGCCTACCTTTACGACCTATTTAATAGGTCCGTTGATAAAAGCATTTCATCGTTGTTATCCCAATGTCACTCTGAGCGTACAAGAGATGTCACAGGAGCAAATGGAAAAGCAGTTACTCAATGATGAGTTCGATGTCGGTATTGCCTTTGCAGAAGTACAATCTGCAGATATAGAAGCGCAAACCTTACTGATTGAAACGCTGGCATTGGTGGTAAATAAGAGCCACCCACTTGCCAAGCAAGCTGCTATTGATCTGCCAACGTTAAATGCACAGTCGCTGGTACTACTCAGCCATGAATTCGTGACCCGTGGGCAAATCGAACACTATTGTCGTCAACACGATATACAGCCAAAGGTACTCATGGAGGCTAATTCGTTAAGTGCCGTTATTGAGATAGTACGTCATACCCAATTAACCACATTATTGCCATCCAACATTGTGAGTAGTCACAATGAGCTGATTGCCATCACACTGGCGCCGTCTTTACTACAGCGTACTGCGGTACTGCTACAACGCAAAGGGGCTTATCAAAGTGCGGCAGCGGCCGCATGGATTGAATTGGCGCATAAGGTCTGCGAGCCAAATTGAGACATCAATCATAATTGCTTATCAATAAGAAAAGTCCGTTAACTATTTAACGGACCCTTCCTATGATAGACGAGACTTCAAAGATATTAATCTTCAGCAATCAATTTAAAAAAGTGCTGACGGTAGTGTTTAAGCTCACGAATAGAGTCGCGAATATCATCTAAGGCTAAATGACTGCCACCTTTTTCAAAGTTCTTCAAAATATCAGGACGCCAACGGAAGCACAGCTCTTTAATAGAGGACACATCTAAGTTACGATAATGAAAGAATTTTTCTAATTCGGGCATTTGCCGCGCCATAAAACGGCGATCTTGGCAAATCGAGTTACCACACATCGGCGACTTGCCGCTATCAACCCATTTGTTCAAAAATTTGATCGTCTCAGCTTCAGCTTCAGCTAGCGTTACGGTACTGCGGCGGACGCGATCGACTAGACCTGACTGTCCATGCTGTTTGGTATTCCAGTCGTCCATAGCGTTTAGTTTGCGATCAGATACTTTGATGGCGAACACAGGTCCTTCGGCTAAGACGTTCAAATCCTCATCGGTGACTACCGTAGCAATCTCGATAATCTCATCATTGAGAGTATCGAGTCCGGTCATTTCCAAATCAATCCATACCAGCCCTTTTTTACCTTGATTTTTGATTCTAATCTTATTGGGATGGTCGCTGATACTCATAAAGTGTCCTATGGTCAAAAGTCTTAAAAAACTCATCGTGTTGAGTTGGCAACGGGTAGCAAAATAAGTAACACCCAAACTATGAGGCTCATCCAATTAGCCTGATAATGTTTAAAACGTTACAAAACCACTGCCTGTCGCCATTACTTTAGGCTGTATGTTAGCAAATTTTCACGCTACACTGAGCAATATTTTTATAATAGGCTCTATCCATGGCATTAATTCGGCAGCGCAAACTGACCAAACAACAAATTCGACGCATCGATAAACAACAGCTAAAAAGTCAAGACAGCATTGATGAGAGTTTGATGGATGGCGTGGTCATGGCGCATTATGGCAAGCAATTGGAAGTACAAGTGACCAGTTTGCCAGCCGTTATACCTATACAGCCAGAGATAGCCCCTGATGACCCAGAGCCTTTTTGGCAAGCGCTTGCATTAGGGGATATTTGGCGTTGTCATGTGCGTACTAATTTGCCCATGCTAGCGGCTGGTGATCAGATCCGCTTCAGTGCTGACTCTAATACGGGCTTTGGGCGAATTGAATCAGTAAAACCACGCACCTCAATGGTATCGAGACCCGATCGCTACCATAAGCTCAAACCTGTCGCTGCCAACGTCGATATTTTGGCGATTGTATTTGCACCACTGCCTGCCGCCGCCCCAACCTTGATTGACCGCTATTTGGTCGTTTGTCATCATGCCGATGTGCAGCCGCTATTGGTATTGAATAAAGCAGATTTATTGGGAGAAAATGATGATGCCAATACCAATGAATTGCTGACTCAATACGCAGCGCTAGGCTACGAGAGCGTACTAACCTCAGTCGATTGTCCTGAGAATGTTGCCGCCAACAATGATCAGCAAGGGCTTGGCGAGCTGCAACGTTATATTAATAATAAACTGGTTATTTTTGCTGGTCAGTCAGGGGTTGGTAAGAGCAGTTTAATCAATGCATTGCTCCCTGAGTCCGCACAAAGCGTCAATATCATCTCTGACAATTCAAAACTCGGTCAACATACAACGACGACGAGCCGTCTGCTGCCGTTTAACCCTGATGACTTAACCGAAGGCGGTATCGTTGATACGCCGGGTATTCGTGAATATGGTATTTGGCATTTAACCCCTGATGATATTATTTCTGGCTTCGTTGAGCTTGCACCTTTGTCAGGTAATTGTCAGTTTCGCGATTGCCGCCACACTTATAACAGTAAGGGTTGCGCACTGTGGCAAGCGGTTGCTGATGGTCAAGTACTACAGCGCCGTGTTGAGAACTTAGTCACATTGACTGAAGAAGCCGATACTAAACCCTATTAAGCACCGTATCAAACTCTCATGCGACCATAACATACAAATATAACGTTTCTATTTTATCGCACGTTTACTATAGATGACCTAATCGGTATAATAGCGCCTTGTTCGGTATTATTGAGCTGTATTCGCAGCCTAACAGAACACTTATTTTTTGGAGGTCGGCTTTGGATCGTGCGCTTGAATTTGTGGGCAACCACCCGTTTTTATTTGGTATCTTAGCGGTACTTGCTGTACTGTTTTTCGCTATCGAAAGCAAACGTAGTGGCAAAAAAATATCGCCCAATACCCTTGGGATGATGGTGAATTCTCAAAATGCGCAACTGATTGATATTCGTGCCAAAAAGAAGTTTGTCACTGGCTATATCCAAGGCAGTCGCAATATTCCTTTCGCCGACCTTAAAGATCACTTGGAAGAAATTCGTGCGATTGAACATCCTATCATTATTATTTGTGATATGGGTGCGCAAGCTGGTGCAGCGGTGCAGATGATTGGTAAAGATACTGTTTATCGCCTAGAGGGTGGTATTGGCAGTTGGCAAGGGAGCGGCATGCCTCTCGTTGGGTTAAAGGACGCTAAAAGCGCAGGTAAAAATAAGGCCAAACCCAGTTTGCACAAGTAAGCCAACTGAAGATTAGAATGGTCATATTGACTTATTTGAATAAAGAAAGTTTGAACAAAAAAAGACATCATATTGATATGGTGTCTTTTTTTATGGCATCGAGTTTATACTCAGAATTTAGACCACGAGCTTGTAATGTGATTATGTATTTTTAGCAATTTTTAAGTACGCTTGTCTTGAATTCGTCACTCTTATCCCCACTTTATAATGAGCGTAACCAAATAAAGGCTTGCAAATAACTTGATTGCAGCCATTGTCACCGCATTTTATAATACTAATATTATCTTACAAACTCATAAGTGAAGGATCTATCATGACTGTATCTGTTAAAGTTTATACCACACCCATTTGTCCTTACTGCTCAAATGCCAAACAATTATTAAAAAACAAAGGCATTGAGTATGAAGAGATTGGTATGCATGATATGAGCAGCGAAGCACGCCGCGAATTAATGCAAAAGACCCATAACTATCGTACTGTGCCACAAATTTTTGTGGGCGATACATTTGTTGGCGGTTTTGATGAGCTCAATCAGCTCAACCAACAAGGTAAGCTTGACGAGCTATTAGCGGGTTAATCTGCTACATTATATGGCTGCTTTTATGGCAGGCATATTTATTAAATGCTAGCATACTCAGTGTTTAATGAGCATTAGAACCATTAATATACCTATATTGACATTAACTTTATCTCATTTTTAGCAAACTATTAGAGGAATTATCATGGCTGACGAACAGGCACAACCGCAATTGGCATTAGAGCGCATCTACGTAAAAGATTTATCGCTTGAAGTACCCGGTGCAGAAGTATTCACCAAAGAGTGGAACCCTGAGCTGGATATTAATTTATCAAGCAATGCGGACAAGCTTGACGATGACCATTATCAAGTTATTTTGACTGTCAGTGTTACTGCAAAAAATGCTGAAGAGCCTGCATTCATCGCTGAAGTTCATCAAGCGGGTATTTTCCTATTAAAGAACATCCCAGAGGATCAAATCGGACAAATTTTAGGTGCTTATTGCCCTAACGTCTTGTTCCCCTATGCTCGCGAAGTCATCAGCGACATCGTAACTCGCGGTAGCTTCCCGCAATTATTACTTGCTCCTGTTAACTTTGATCAGGCGTATGCCCAAAGCCAGCAGCAAGCGCAAATCGATGCTGAAGGTAATGCTTAAACTGATATTAAGCTTTTAAAACTCGCATGTTGATATTAAAAAAACCGTCTGATTATTGAATCAGACGGTTTTTTTAGCGCTTAATTTTATGACGACAGGCTACTCTTCTACCCATTCGCCTTTACGCCAGTACACACCCCAACGCGACGCTTTGCCATTTTTCTCAGAGCCAATATACTGCTCTTTTTTCTTGCGCGACCAGCGTAAAATCGTGGGATTGCCCTCTGGATCTTCGTCAGGTCCTTCGAATAGATACTGGAACTTATCCTCCATTTTATCTTTAATCTCTCGCAGCTCAGCCAACTTTGGTGGGCGGGTCTCGCGCACCTTTGGAAATTTAGAAGCGGCTAAGAACATACCAGCAGCGCCTTCACGTAAGATAAAATGATCTTCATGCTTGAGTGATTTTAGCTCCGGCATGTCGATAGGATCCATACGTGGCGGTGCAGGCTCACCCGTCTTGAGCACTTTACGGGTGTTATCGCATTTTTGACACGCGAAATAAGGACCAAATCGACCCGTCTTCAACTCCATTTGTCCATCGCACTTATTGCAATCGATAGTTGGCGCGTCTGAGCCTGGGACTTCGAACTTACCTTCTTCTAAGATATAACCATCGCAATCAGGATTATTACCACAGATATGTAGCTTGAGACCACCATCAACGATATAACCATTCATCGCCGTCGCACATTTCGGGCAGCGCTTTTTCTCCATCAAGTCTTTAACTTCAGCCGCTTCATCATCCCCTTCTGGATCATCAAGATTGGCAAACGCTTCGACTGGCATTAAGTTCTTAGTACCTTTACAGCGCTCTTTTGGCGGCAGATTGTAACCGGTACAACCTAAGAAAACACCCGTAGAGCCAGTACGTAGCTGCATCGGACGCGCACAAAGATCACAATGGACATCAGGTACATCAGTCGGATCATTCGGGCGCATGCCGTCTGCGTCTTTGGCATGTTCAACTTTAAGCTTGAAGTCGCCATAGAAGTTATCTAAGACATCTTTCCAATCCCTATCACCATCTGCAACATGATCGAGCTTGTCCTCTAACGCAGCGGTAAAGGTATAATCCATCAATTCTGGGAAACTTGCCGTCAATCTATCGGTGACGATATCACCCATTTTTTCAGCGAAGAGACGCTTATTCTCAAGCTTCACATAACCGCGATCTTGGATGGTTGAAATGATAGAGGCATAAGTCGAGGGACGCCCAATACCTTTTTTCTCAAGCTCTTTAACCAAGCTGGCCTCAGTAAAACGTGGCGCAGGCTTAGTAAAGTGTTGGCTCGGATCAAGCTTATCTAGTATCAGCTTATCGCCTGTTTTGACATCAGGTAATAAGGTATCGTCGGTCTTGGCAGGTGACAGCACTTTAGTATAGCCATCAAAGACCATAGTACGGCCACGTGCTTTTAGTTCAACGTTATCTGCTGCTACAAATAAATTCACCGATAAATACTTAGCTGGTGTCATCTGACACGCTACAAACTGCCGCCAAATCAGCTCATAAAGACGAATAGCATCGCGCTCTACGCCTTTAAGCTGAGTGGACTTCATGTTGACGTTTGAGGGACGAATAGCTTCATGTGCCTCTTGCGCGTTTTGCTTATTACCATAAAAATTAGGTTTTTCTGGTACATATTTTGCGCCGTAGCTGTCTTCAAGATAGCCACGAACACTAGCCAATGCATCATCAGATAAAAAGGTCGAGTCGGTACGCATATAAGTAATATGACCCGCTTCGTAGAGACGCTGCGCCAAGATCATGGTTTTCTTTACCGAAAATCCTAAACGTGTGCTGGCTGCTTGTTGCAAGGTCGAGGTGATGAAAGGCGCACTTGGACGCGATTGAGTGGGCTTTTCTTCACGCTCTTTGACGATATAATCAGCAGATTTGAGAACCTCTAAAACTTTATCCGTCTGCTCTTTATTACCAAGTTTAAGAACTTTGCCATCTTGTTTGGTAACCTCTAAGCGAATACCAACGGGTTCGCCCTCTTTACTACCGCCTTTCTTATTATCAGCTATATGTGTGTCGGCGTGAATCTGCCAATACTCTTCAGGAATAAAAGCACGAATTTCGTGTTCACGCTCAACCACTAGTCGCATAGCGACAGATTGAACGCGCCCTGCAGATAGACCGCGCGCTACTTTTTGCCAAAGTATGGGCGATACCATGAAGCCAACAACCCGATCCAAAAAGCGTCTTGCTTGCTGTGCATTGACGCGATCGATATCAAGCTTCGATGGTTGCTTAAAGGCGTTTTGAATCGCGGACTTAGTAATTTCGTTAAACACGACACGCTGATATTTGCTATCAGCACCACCGATGACTTCTTTTAGATGCCAAGCGATAGCCTCTCCTTCTCTATCCATATCCGTTGCCAGATAGATTTGATCAGCATCTTTGGCTAATGCTTTTAACTCTTTGATGACTTTGGTTTTGCTCGGCAATACTTCATACACAGCTGCCCAACCGTGTTCAGGGTCAACACCCATTCGCCGTACTAGCGCTTGCTGTGCTTTTTCTTCTTTTGATAGCGTGTCGTCTTTTTGTGCCGTTGCTTTTTTGGCACCTTTACTTGCGCCTACAGGCAAGTCACGGATATGCCCAATACTGGAGCGTACGATAAAATCATCGCCTAAGTATTTATTGATCGTTTTCGCTTTCGCTGGTGATTCAACAATCACCAATGATTTGCCTTTACTGCTAGCTTTTGGGCTGGCTTTGATGACAGCTTTGGTACCAGTAGAAGGGGCGGCGCTTTTTTTAGTTGTGGTTTTTGCCATATTTGACGACACCATGATAAACGGATGGAAAGTAAATAGAAGTGAGCAGCAAAGTAGTTTATTCTAGCTAAGCAATATGCTGTAGCGATTTATTATAAGAGCAGCTGCCAAAGAACATAGTTATAACCGATATAACAATCCGTTAATAACGAATAAATTGTAATAATACAAAAGTCAACCTATTAAGACGTTACACTGCTAAGCATTAATCTGTCAACTTTAAAAGTGACGCCAGCACGCAAAACTATTTAAGTAGCACTCTTGCGCCATAATCTAACGTATCTGTTTTATAAGATAGTAACGATAGCTATTTAATAGTATCGCCTACAGGGTTACGTCGCGCGGCTTGCATCTGTAACGCCCAGCTTTCAAGCTGTGCCTTGAGTACTAATAGATCTGGTTCAATATCACCTGATTTGTAGCTTGCATTAGTTATTGGACGGACATAAGCGATATCTTCCCAATAAATAATGATACTGTTGGCCTTAATGAGCAACGCTTTTACGAATGGCTCAATAGTTACTGGTAACTCTAAAGGCACTTTATCTAAGATAAAGTTAGCGGGCGGTGCTAGATTAATGGTCTTAGTAAGCGACTGGCTAACGACGCTTGCCTCATTAGGCCCATTATCCGGTCGCCATTCCCCATCAATCACTTGATAGCGAGTCGATGGTAGCTGTACATTGTCTAACACTATGCCGTATTGACCCATCATACCGCGACCGTACTCGTTATCTTTGCCCCTCACCCAATCTGGGCAAGCAACCAGCTTTGGGTTAAGCTGCAAACGTCGTGCCGTCATACGCAGCTTATCCAAACGCTGGTCAATACCGCTAGGCTTGAGCGCCATCATACTCCCTAATACAAATAGTACAATAGCAATGGCAATCCATATTCCCATGAAAATCTAGCCTTTTAGCA
>JBBSUA010000030.1:0-12133 GCA_038235315.1 Pseudomonadales bacterium
ACCTAAGGAAAGAAACCCATCAATTACTAGTAGCTACGGTGTCGGTGAGATGATTGCCGATGCCCTAGAAGAAGGGGTTAAACGTATTATTATCGGTCTTGGTGGTAGTGCGACCAATGATGCTGGTCTTGGCATGTTAATCGCTTTAGGAATGAGGTTTTACGATCAGCAAGGAGAAGCTTTAGCACAAGGCGGTGGTGAGTTGAATAAGTTGCAACGTATAGACGACTCAACATTTAATCCAAGTATACGAAATATTACTTTTGAAGTCGCTTGCGATGTGACCAATCCATTATGTGGTTCATCAGGGGCTAGCGTTGTTTTTGCTCCACAAAAAGGCGCAAGTTCTGAGCAAATAGAACATCTAGATCACTCTTTAAATCACTTTGCAATGGTTTGTCAGCAGCATAGTTATACAGAAGCCAAAGATATATCAGGCGCTGGTGCAGCAGGTGGTCTTGGTTTTGCATTGATGACGTTTTTTGATTCACAGCTTAAGTCAGGTTTTGATACTGTTGCGAAGGCTGTGAATTTGTCAAAGCATATGGCTAGGGCTGATCTAGTAATTACGGGTGAAGGCCAGCTCGATGCGCAGACATCAATGGGTAAAGTGGCGGGCGGTATCAGTAAACTTGCTAAGCTCAGTCATACGCCAGTTATTGCTATTTGTGGAAGTGTGGACTCTATCAACACTGTTGACAGTCTAAAGCATAGTCAAACCAAGCAATTCGATGTGATTATGCCAAGTATTCAAAAACTAGATTCTATTGATAGTGTGTTAAATGATGCTTATACCAATATTGAAACAACGGCTTTAAATATTGCCGCTGCTATTCGGTTAGGACAGCAGCTTTTACCTTAAATAGTATGGCAAAGTGAATAGGTATATTATTTAAATAATTGCTTATTGGCATCATTATTTTGCTTCTAGACTTAGGAGTATTATCCTCCATGACTTTTAAACCATTATTAATGTCAATATCCATTTTCGCGCTGCTCGGTTTATCCTCCTGCTCATCTGATACCGATAAGGCTAGCCCTGATGTGATCGAAACTAATGCTAGCAATCCAGCGATAGAAACAGTAGAAGAGGTAGAAGCAACTGAGCCTACTATCGAGCCCAGTGTTGTTGTCGAAAAAGTAGCGACAACGCCTACCCCAGAAAAACAAGATTTAGTTGATTTATTAGGATGGTTTGAAGAAGGTTGTGGCTTTGGTCAGTACATGACGGATGCTGAACCCATACCCAGCGCTATTGATCAGCGTTATGAAGATTTTAAGCAGTCGTTTATGACCCAGAGTTATACGTCAGAGGATGAACCAATTGCGACGGTAACGCGTGACTACGAGCTGCCTGATGCATATCGTGATGCGGTAGAGGATATCACTGTTGATCAAGATGATGACGGTGTGAGCTACATGATAAACTTCAAAAATGCCACTTATCGGGGTTATGATTTAGATAAGTTAGAAGTTTTTTATGCACCGGAGTCTGACTATCTATTTGATGTGTTGTATTTTAAAAGTGATGATTTTATGGCGCTCAAACCACGATTTAAAGCTATAGATGATATGAATCTTGACGATCCACGTATTGGTAAATTTGATACCAAGACTCGTACGATCATGTGTTATTTAGGGTTGTAAGTTAAGACTACTGAATTGCTAAATTAAAACAAGAACCTAAAAAATAATTTTGGAATAATCTAAACCTATTAATGAGTTTGTATGAGCTTAAAACAAAAAGGACACGATAATTAATATCATATCCTTTTTTTTAATAAAAATACTATAAATAGTTAGCTATTCAGCAGCAGTTACAATCATCTCAACTAATAACTCAGAACGTGCCAAAGCAGCTTCACCACACGCGCGTGCTGGTGGCGTAGTGCCTTCAAACCACTTGTCCCATACTTCATTCATCGCCGCAAAATCCGACATGCTTTTGATCCAAACCGTCACCGATAGCATTTTTGACTTATCACTACCAACTTCCGTTAGCAAGGCTTCGACTTTTTCTAAACACGTCAAAGTCTGCGCTTGGATATCATCTTCTGCGTTGCCGACTTGACCACATAAATAGATAGTCTGATTATGGATAACAATCTTACTCATCCGCTGATTGCTGTGTAGCTTTTGCATTATGATACATCCTTACTTAAATAATAATGACTGTTAACACTTGAGAAGCTGTTGTTTATTTAGAAAAACGCTGAGCATTAAATGGTTTAACATCGACCGTTAGTGGTTTGTCATGAATCAACTCTTCAACCAAACGTCCTGTTATTGGACCTAAAGTAAAGCCTTGATGACTATGTCCAAAAGCAAACCATAAGTTATCGTGCTTACCAGCAGGGCCGATAACGGGTTTCATATCTGGCATACAAGGACGCGATCCTGCCCAAGCTTCACTCTCAACCGCTTCATCTAATGGCAGTATCTTCCGTGCAAGCTTCAAGACGGTTTTTAGCTGACCAAAGTTCTTTGGTGCATCCATCGTCGTCATCTCAGCACCCGTTGTAATACGGATACCTTGCTGCATAGGCCCCATGACAAAGCCTTTATCCATATCGAACATACTATGGTGAATCGTGTTTTTGTCACTTATCTTAAAGTGCTGATGATAACCACGCATTGGGAATAACGGCAAATTATAGCCCAAAGGTTTAATTAACTCATTTGACCAAGGTCCAGCAGCTACAACCAAATCATCACTATAAAACGTATCGGTAGCAGTGATGACTTTCCACCCTTCACCATCGGGAACGATTTCTTTGACATCGGTTTCTTTTATCTCGCCCTGCATCTGCTCAAAACTTTTTGCATAAGCTTTGACTAATGCGCTGGGGTTGGAGACTTGCCAAGAGTTCAACCAATGAATAGCGCCAACAAACCCATCAAAATTAGCATTAGGTTCAAGCGCTTTTAATTCCTCAATACTCAGTACTTTATGCTCAACGCCTTGCTCTCGGTCAAGAATTGCAGTATCAGCAGCAGTTTTTAGCGTCTCTTTGGAACGGTGCAACTGTAGCCAGCCATCACGCGTAATCAACTCGTCAGCACCAGATGCTTCAATCATAATCTGATGCTCGCTAGTGCAATGCTCAATCAGCGTTTGCCACTCGCTCTCTATCTGTTTGACCATAGCTGGTGCTGAGTATTTCCAATACTGCAACAGCGCTTGGTGATAGCGTAGGATAGCGGGTATACGATAGCGAATATCCGTGCCCTGATTGGGCATGACTCTGACCAATTCTGTAATCTGACGCGGAAAAGGATGGGTGTGAATCGCTTCGCGCTGAATTAATCCAGCATTACCATACGAGGTCTCAAGTCCCGGCAGTTTTCTATCTAGCATTAGCACTTTTGAATTATTTTTTTGTAAATGCCAAGCAGTTGATGTGCCAACCATACCAGCACCAATAACAATAACGTCATAACGCATAACATACCCTCTTTGTAATAGGAATATAGACTTGCCCAGTGGTTTATAAGTTGTGTTTATTTAGCGGTGTACTCAGGTGTGTGATAGTAACGCGACCAGACAAATTAATAAACCCGTGTTCAACAATTATTTTTGTCATTGAATACTTTAGTTTATGGGTTCTAATTAAACGTATTCTTAGAGGTGATAATAGCCAAAATAGTTGACTAGAATGAAGATAATGACAGTCTTAGAACCTCAAAATTCAATATGGTCGCTAAAACGAAGCAGTCTTTTTATTTTAATACACGGTATGACTCAACACAGTCGCCATAGAGTGCTGACGCATTAAGTTATAATACTTGATTATGATTTAATACTGGAGCAATAGCTTATGAATCCTGTCTTTATCGGCTACGGCTTTTTAATGTTAGCCATTATCTTTGAAGTGTTGGGCACTACGTTTTTGGTCAAGTCAGAGCAATTTACTCGCCTAATGCCTACCCTATTAACTGCCGTCCTTTATATTTTTTCATTCTACTTTTTGACGCAAACGTTAAGGACTATTCCGTTAGGAATTGCTTATGCAATATGGGGTGGCATCGGTATTGTATTAACTGCTATCGTTGGATTGGTTATTTTCAAACAAAGCATCGACATGCCAGCAATCATTGGTATTGGTTTGATTATTAGCGGAGTGATTGTGATTAATGTGTTTTCGCAGACGGTTGGGCATTGAGGGTTGTCGCATTTAGATATTCACCACCAAACCGGCTCATCACTTTCAACTTGTAGCGCTCTAACGGTTTCTACTTCCACCTTATCCGCTGACAACTCCGCGATAAATCGTGATGGCTTATCGAAGTACCCTGAATAACTGGCGAAATAATCAGGCGCAGTCAGATACAGTCTGGTCTTAGCGCGACTACAAGCCACATAGAATAGCTTACGCTCTTCTTCCAACTCTTCAAAGTCATCTAGTGAGCGATGATGCGGCGTCATCCCATCGACTAGAGAATTGACAAATACCACTGGCCACTCAAGTCCTTTAGCACTATGGATAGTTGAGATAGTAACTTTGTCATGATCGTCGTCTTCAGGTTTGTCCATGACTGCAACCGAGTCATTCGGTGGATCGAGCGCCAAGTTCTCTAAGAAGTTATCAAGGCTATTGTGTTCTTTTGCCAAGTTCTTAAGCACGCGAAAATCCTCCGAGCGCTCACGCCAGTTTTCCTCAATCGTTTTTAATAAGGGAATATAAAACTCCAAAATGTCCTCAATGACCGTCTCAACCGTTTCTGCCTGATTGGCTTTGCTTAATACCTTATATAAAGGTTCGAGCTGATCGCTTTTCTTAGTAAATGCTTTGGCACGTAAGGGTTCAAAAGAATTGTTGTCGGCGTTAATAGCTTGGGTAAGTCTCGTTGCAGTTACCCCACCGACCCCTCTAAATAAGGTTAAAATTCGATGCCAAGCAATCGTATCGTTGGGGTTGTAGAGAATTTTGACAAAAGCCAATACATCTTTGATATGTCGTCTTTCGATAAACTTAATACCACCAACGACGATAAAGGGAATGTGACGCTCCATAAATTCTAACTGCACGTAATTAGATTGAAACGAAGTGCGACAGAGTACGGCAAAATCCTCATAGTCATACTCTGCTTTGAGCTCGATAATTTTATTAGCGATATATTTTGCCTCGCGAGTCTCATCGCCTAATCGACTAAATATTGGCTTTTGCCCCGCTATAGCGACATTGGAGTACAGCTGCTTTTGATAGCCTAAAGTGATTTGCGCGGACAAAGCATTGATATAGTCCAAAACTGCTGGCGTGCTGCGATAGTTCTGTTCCAACTTAATAAGTTGCGCTTCCGGATAAGTCTCACCGAATAATAAGATATTCTCGTAATTGGCACCGCGAAAGGCATAGATGCTTTGGTTGTCATCACCAACGACCATCAGCGACACTGATGCAGGCGCAGCGATAAGATCAATCAGCTGCTTTTGCGGAATATTGGTGTCTTGATATTCATCGACCATGATATAGCGATAGTTCTGTTGTAGTAGCGCTCTAAACTTACTGTTGGACTTTAGATGACTGACCACCTGACTGATAATATCGTCAAAATCGTATAAATGATTGGCGCGTTTATACTGATGAAAATCCATCGCCAATTGCTCAATAATAGGAATATGTATTGCTATATCAGGGTAGTTATTTTCGATTAGCTCCCGAATATGAATCCGTCGATTTCTGGACGTTGAAAAGATATTTTGCAGGGTTTTTTTACGCGGGAAAGCTTGTTTTTTGGTTTGCGCGGGATACTTTTTTTCTTTATAAATAAGGTCAATAGCGTCCTCGGTATCGGCAGTATCTAAGATAGTGAATCTAGGATTGATTCCGAGTAACCCTGAATATTGGCGCAGTAGCCTATTACAGAACGAATGAAACGTGCCACTGGTAATATCATTAAGCGCATTACTGTTTGATAAATGACTATCAGATGAATTGTCATTAGAGGGTGTACTCGCTAACAAAATCTTAGCACGGCTTTTGATCTCATTGGCAGCTTTACGGGTAAAAGTTAATAGTAATATTTGCTTAGGCGCAACGCCGTTTTCTAATAGATAGCTAGTACGATAAGTTAAGGTTTTAGTCTTCCCTGAACCTGCTCCCGCTATCACCAAAACTTTACCGTCAATAGTAGTTGCTGCCAATAGTTGATTCGGATTCAGCTCACTAGCATAATCAACTTGTAGACCTAGATTTTTGCTGAGACGTTGCTCAAGCAGTTCAGTATTGGTATCCGTTTTTGCATCAATAATACTCGTTTCCAGCTTGCTAATGGCTTGCTCTAAACGTTTGAGCTTAGGCTTAATATCCGCAAAATTTTGCGGATATTGATAATTTTGAGTATTGAATATTGATGCAGTCATTATCAGAGGTTGCCTTGCTTTTTAGGAGTACAAATTAAGAGTATAAATTTTGGGGTTTTAAGAGTATAAATTTTTAAGACTTGTTGCCGATGCTTATTGCGGTTATCAATGACTCAGGTAGATAACTAGTAGACAGATGCGCATTGGGATAATGCTTATCTATCCATGCTTGATAAGTATCTATCGTTAGCTTATCACAATATACCAAATACAGAACTTGCATCGCGATACTGCGTGAAAATCCCATCACACAATGAAAGTTAAGCAAGGTCACTGATGATTGCAACGTAGCCTTGTCTACGTGGTTAATCTCGCCTATCAATTCATCTATTTGCTCAAAAAATTCAATAATTATCGGTATATCAGCTAAGCAAAATGGCTGTAAATCTAATAACGGTAAATAGTGATAATACTCATTATTGTCCGTAATGTGTGCGCGTTCTTTAATTGCTAAGGATTCATCTGATAAAGCACTCATAGTCTTAAAATGACTGTCAATCTCCGCAGCAACATCAACCACAATTAAGTGACAATCGCTATAAACGGGTATGTTGTTCGAAAAATCATGAGTAAGCGTTGACGATGATAAGCGTGCTGTTGCCGATATCAGAGTATCGTCGCCTACAAGATGCCAAACAAGGCTATTAACCGCTCCACTCTGCTTATGACCAAAATAAAACTGCCCTAAACTCGACATCATTTTATAAGCCAATAAAATAGGTGCAAATCTTAACCAAGTCGCTACCGTTAATTGTCCTGTGCTATTTTTCTTAAAATAAATTTTATTAGCAGTCACTTCATTTGCTTGATAAAGCCAAGCCAAAAGTAGAAAGCTTGTTAGCCAATATAACCCTATAACCAATCCAACGTATTCAAACAATGCTTGATCAAACTTTAGATAGATAAAAAATCCAGTAATTGCCAATAATAAAAACCCGCAGATAGCAATGGTTAGATATCTAAGCACCAAAACGCTCTGCAACTTATTAACGATAAGAAGCACTAGCCCAGCCAGTACAAATCCGCCAACTATATCTAATAGATGATGCTGATAAGTAAATACGGTTGAGAGAATGATTAAGCTACAGATTAATGTGAGTATAAGACGATAAGCAACTATGTACGCTGTGCAACGAGCTTGCAATACGTTCCATAAAGATACGCCAAGTAACAGCGCATAGCTAACATGTAAGGATGGCAACTGATTATGGGGCTTATCAGTGATGCTTAAAAACAGGTAGCCGAGCGCTGTCCAATCTGTCGTGAGCGGACGATTAAAAGAAAATCGTGCAGGATATATATAGAAGATAACACAAGCTAGTAAAGTTGCAATAATTAGACGACTGGCTAGCAGTGATAACTGATGGGAAGTGCGTACCATAAAAAAGCTGGCCACGAATACTATCAATGACCAGCTATAGGGGACAATCATAGCAGGGATAAACGCTATGCTGTTATCGAATGCTGTCGCTAAGTTATATATCCGATTGGGGCAGCAGCTAGAGACGGCTGCGCCATAACTATTCGTGAGCGTGTACAATACTGAAAAAATCAATAGTGCAGCTACTAAGTGCTGCACACGTGATAATAATGATATATTGTTTTTACCTAGGCTATTCAAAGCATTTGAGCCTCTAAGGCTAATATTTGCCATAGATCAGGCTTATTTTCAACTAGCGACCTAAAACTGCCCGTGGATCAATAGGATTGCCGTTGAGACGAACTTGGAACTCTAACCCTACTTGATTGGTCTGACCACTGCTACCCATAGTCGCAATACGCTGACCCAATTGTACGGGGTCGCCTTCTTTGACTAGCAGCTGACTGTTATGGGCATAAGCCGTAATGTAATTATCACTATGGCGAATCATAATGAGGTTGCCATATTCCGTCAGACCACTACCGGAGTACAATACAGTACCACTCTGACTAGCAACGACAGGATCGCCTTCTTTGCCTGCAAACCACATACCCATATTGCCAGATGAGGCGTCAAAATTACGGATCACTTGATTGCGGCTTGGATAGTCATAGCCTGTAGTAGAATTAGCAGTCACCTCATAAGCTGGGGTTGGTGCTGGACTCGGTGTAGTATTGTAAGTGGGACGTGTGTTGACCGTGTTACTAGGCGCATTGCTATAGGCATTATTATTAACATTGCGATTATCTACCTGACTACCTTGCCATAACTTGAGCCTTTGTCCACTATAGATAGTATATTTGCTATCTAACCCATTTAGCGCACCAACTTGACGATAATTGAGGCGATAGCGCTCAGCGATAGCGCTGACTGTATCACCGCGCTTAACAAGATAATAGTTAGGCACTCCTTGGCTATTGGTGATGATTGTAGGACCTGATGTAGAGTTTTGGTAGGTAGGCTTAGTCGCACAACCTGTGATAGCAATCGCCATCGTACCGACTAACGCTGCAACGGCAAGCTGCGATCCAGAGATAAGCTTTTTCATTCAAAATTTCCTATTTTTACATGACTTACGAGCATTTAGGTGTTCTATGGTAGTTTAGGGTTGATATTAGGTATTGAGGATATGCTGATACAGAGTATATCAATGATAATATGTACTGTCACGTCACCATCTATGTTACTGATTTAGTTATAATAGGCAACAACGCCTAACAAGATTTGCCTATCTGTTTATATGCAAGTAACTTACGGGCAGATGCTACCGTTATATTGCTATAAACCGTCTCTAGGTCACAATATATCTACACATAAGCTGATATTTTATGTGACTTTTGTTTTTATTACGATTACCATAAGACCATTAAATAATGGATAGAGAGTGTGATACTGGATGAATAATCAATCGATATTATCTATAGTTTCAGTGATAACCAAGATATCTGCGAAGACAGTGACAAAGGTTGGCCTTGCTGGGTTGATAACCTCTATCGCTATGTTGTCTCAAGCGTCTAATGCTGCGGATAGCGTATCCACCATTCCATTAGATATGTCGGGTATGAGTATCACTAAGCATGAAATTGCAGTTATGCAAGTGCTGTCAGAAATTTGTCCTCCAATGTTGAAAAGCAACCAAAAGCAGCGTTTTTATAAATCTTACAACTTACAGCTACAAGAACTTATGCCTTCTTTAGAAGATCCTAAAGCTGCGATTCAGTATTTATCGACCCAACAAGACTACCGTCAAATTCTACAAAGCATTCGTAGCTGGACGATGGGATTCGATAAGCAAGAGAACAAGGCGTTGTGTGAAGACTTAGCTAACGCAGAATATTAGATCTAAAGTCAGCCCTTGCTGTTATAGGATATATTGACTCTATTTGTCTTATTAACACGATACTGCAAAAGTAATTTCTGAGATAGTATTTATACCGCTTGCTAGCTTTGCTCTAAAATTTATGAGCAATCCAGCAAGCTTTTTTATGACCTACTCTCAGCATTTTGGTATTAGTCAGTAATAATGAACGTGGGTATAAAAAAATACTCGCAGATTAAGTCAGTTATTACTTCCTTATGTTTGCTTAAATGTGAGCAATAACCTTGATAGCTATTGCTGAATCCCCGTTTTTATATTATTCTTGCCAGCGTTATCAACGTCTTGTTTTATTCTATCTACTTATTTCACCTTAGGTCGTATTTTGCTAAGATAGGACGTTAATTTTATGTCTATCGTCAAGCGCAGTCGCTTTTAGTAGAGCATCAGTTGCTTCGCGGTAGACGCATTGAGTTTCATGATGTGGTGTAACAATCTATGACAGTAAAGTATGTAAAACAACAGCTTATGCAGCTGGTAGTCGGTGTCAGCTTATCGATGGGTATGGTAGCTGCTAATGCTGCTATTCAAGCGCCAGAGATGGACAATGCCGCCTATATATTGATGGACTATAATACGGGTGAAATATTAGCACAGAAAAATGCTGATCAAGCGCTACCTCCAGCGTCATTGACTAAGATGATGACCAGTTACATCATTGAGCAGCGCTTGGCTTCAGGCGACCTCAAAGAAGATGAACAAGTCCTGATGAGTCAAAATGCATGGTGTCGGGGCAGTAGCAGTCAGTCTTGTATGTATGTACCTGTCAATAAAACGGCAAGCGTCATTGACATGTTACGCGGGATTATCATTCAATCTGGTAACGATGCCTCTGTAGCGATGGCAGAACATATTGCTGGTAGTGAAGCCTCATTTGCCATACTTATGAATGAGCAGGCAAAAAAGCTTGGTATGAATAATACTAATTTTATTAACTCAACAGGTATGCCAGATCAGGGTCATGAAGTATCTGCTCATGACTTAGCACTATTAGCGCGCGCTATTATCAAAAACAGTGACAAATACTACAGCATTTATGGTGAAAAAGAGTTTACATACAACGGTATTACCCAAGGTAATCGTAATGCGCTATTGGCTACTGACCCAACCGTTGATGGCTTGAAAACAGGGCATACAGATGCTGCAGGTTATTGCTTAGTAGCGTCAAGTAACCGTGATGGTATGCGTCTAATCTCTGTCATTATGGGTACAGAAAGTCAGCAAGCACGTGCTGATCAATCACGTGAGCTACTTAACTGGGGGTTTGGGCACTTTACTACTGTGACTAAAGCGCCAGCAGGACAGTTCGTTAGCAAACTACCCGTGTGGTTTGGTCAAGCGGAAGAAGTCGAACTAGCAACCGCTGATAATTTACAGATTCTAACCACAAAAACTCAAAAAAACAAAATTACGACGGTAGTCGATATCCCTGACAGCCTCGAAGCCCCCATCAAAAAAGGTCAAGAAATTGGCAAAATGATGGCTGTTATTGATGGAAAGGCAGTGGCATCAGTGCCTATCGTGGCTACTAATGATGTTGAGCAGTCAGGATTTGTCAGCCGTATGTGGCAACATGTTGTACGTTGGGCACAAAACTTATTTTAATAGTAGTTTGTTTTTGATTTCTGACTGTGACATAAAAAAGACGCTTATTTTAAAGCGTCTTTTTTTATCCACATTATCTGTGTCAATTATTAGTGCATTATCACTTACAGTGACGTTAACCAATGACTCAACAATCTAATCAGTACTTTGACATCGCGTGTGGCAATGTGACAATAATCTACGCCCACTACTTTTAGACCATACTGAAAATTATCTAAGTACCGCTCTTTGTGCGCTGGATACCAATAGATTATCAACGCCCTATTCGTGGTTTCCTGCTCACGAATGCGTTTTGTCAAATGAGCCACTCTCTCAGGTAGGACTTCCTCTGCAAACATCACTACAGACGTCTCTTTGAGTGCTATCTGGTCTATGAGCGACTGTTCATGTTGCTGACAGCTCACTACCGCACGAAGTCGACGTAATTGCCCTACCAAAAATTCAGACTCATCATAATGATAGTATATAATTTGAGTACCCTTCAAAGAGTACGACTCTTTAAGTCGACGTTTATAACGTAGAGGTATCGTGACTGTAAACTGACTGCCGACATCAACTTCACTACTCACTTCGATAGACGCCCCTATCAGCTGTGCAATTTGTCTAATAACAGAGAGTCCTACGCCTACGCCTTCATATGCTCGTGTTTGTGAAGAATCAATTTGGAAAAATGGCGTAAAGATATCATCCATATAGTGGGTACTAATACCAATACCCGTATCAATGATGTTAATCTGCCAACGCGTCGTCTCATTGAAATGCATTAACTGAGATTCGATAGTGACCTTACCCACTTGAGTAAACTTGATTGCATTATCGATTAGCGTCGTTAGAATTTGCTTAATTTTACTAACGTCGCCCTCAAGGG